>CAIJTV010001377.1:0-1679 GCA_903823635.1 uncultured Planctomycetaceae bacterium | reverse complement strand
TCTCAACCATCAATTACGAAACGCCGGACCCCGATTGTGATCTGGACTGCATTCCCAATCAGGCACGTCAGACACGCATTAAAGCCGCACTTTCCAATAGCTTCGGTTTTGGCGGCCAGAACGTTGCTTTGATCATTTCCGAATTCAAGGGCTGATCATCGGCCAAAAGTATGAGCGATCCCTCGTTGTCCGGTCTATGCTGTCAGTGTAGTCGGGCGTCTCACGCGAATGCGGAGTTAAAGCGGTGGTGGTGATTGTCGGGGTAGTTGCGATCCTTGCCGTTATGCTTCTTACGGAGCGTGGCTTTCGCAGGTTCGTTTCTCCAAAGATCCGTGATATTTTCGAGAACGTTCCGCCGTTTAACGTTGTTCCCGAGCCGGAAAACCCCGACGCTCAGCGTATTCAATTCAGGACTTCAGACGGGCTTCTGCTGCGAGGAAGTCTGCTGAACGCCGATGTCCCCAATCCTCCCGCTCTGGTCCTGTTCCTGCCGGAATTGCATGGCAGCCATTGGACAGCTCGACGCTACTGTGATGCCCTTCTGAAGCAGCAGTACATGGTTCTGTCATTCGACTTTCGCAATCAGGGTGAAAGTGAATCGATGGCCGGCTATTTGCCCATCCATTGGATGACCGAATATGAAATGATCGACGTCGAAGGAGCTCTGGAGTTTGTCGAGTCAAACCAGCAACTCGATAGTTTGCCGCTGGTTGTGTTCGGTGTCAGCCGAGGCGGAGTCGCCGCGCTGCTGACCGGCTGCCGCTATCCTCGTATTCGCGCTGTCATCTCCGACAGCGCGTTTGGCACGATGGCGATGATTCGTTTCTTCGTGGACCGTTTTGTGAAACACGTGATTCCCGAATGGCTGTTTGCTCTGCTCCCGAACTGGCACATAAAAATCACTCTGAAACAGGCCGTGCATCTCAGTGAAGCCGGGCGAAATTGCCGGTATGCTCACCTGGAAGATGAAGTCAAAGGACTCGAATCAGCCAACGTGCTGCTGATCTCGGGGGCCCGCGATTCTTACGTGACACCCGTGATCGCCGGCAAACTTCACGAAGTGGTCGGGAAACAGGCGGAGTTATGGCTGGTTCCCGGCGCGAAACACAATATGTCCCGCGCGGTCCAGACGGAAGAATACGACCGCCGCATCGTGGCTCATTTTGAGCGTTGCCTGAAGCCCGCAGCCGTCACAGCAGCAGCCAGTGAACAACGACCGGCCTCGCATCGCCAAATCACGCCTGTCGCGGTTTCCGAAGCCACCTGATCATTCCAGAGGCCACTGCCCGTCCTTGAATTCTCCGAGCATCAGCTCAGCAGGCTTCACCACCACATGGGTCAGTCGCTGACGCTTCCATGTGTAAGTGATGTGGACTTGCCCGTCGCTCTTCTGAATGACTGCGGGATAAGAGAATTCGGCTTTCGCTTCATTGTCCAGCAGCAAAGCGGGCTTCCAGTTGATCCCATCCGAGCTCACCGCCACGTTCATCATAGCGCGAGCACGAGGCGAACCGGAACCGCGATGAGTATGGTTATAGACCAGAAGGTGTCGACCATCGGCGAGCGTCACACCGTCAATGCCGCTGTTCGGATTTGGGAGATCAATCGGTGTCAGTTCCGACCATGTCTTACCATCGTCTTTGCTGACGGTGGAGAGAATGCTGCCTTCACCATTCTTA
>CAIJTV010001376.1:0-7311 GCA_903823635.1 uncultured Planctomycetaceae bacterium | reverse complement strand
GCGACTGGACCCCGTCAGGGACAACAATCTACAACCTCCGCGCCGATGCAGCGTTCCCGGTCATCGCCGAGTTCGGCCTCGACACCGAGGGCGGCGACCGCGCGAAGACCCAGCTCCTGCGCCAGCCGATGCGGCTGATTTTCACCCTGGCCGACGGACGCACGGTCGATGCCTGGGATGTGCCCGCGAAGCGGCAGCTGCAGTCGGGCAAGGTGGAATATCGGTTCAGCCCGGCCGCTGGGATCGATGCCCGCTGGTCGGTGTGGCTTGCTGGCGAATCCCTGCGGATGAGCCTCGCGCTCGACGGCGAGAAGGCCGGTCAGGTGACCAAGACCGAACTCCTCATCCCCTTCGATCCGCGTGCGATGGGCACCACGATCCTCGCAGAGGAATGGGGTGCCGGCGGCGAGGTCAAGGCGCCGCTCATCATCAGCGCGCTCGACATGGGGCAGTTGCGGTTGAGCAACGCCGGCGCCGACGAGGCGCTTGCCTGCCGGTTCACCGGAAGCCGCCTGCACAAGCGCATTGACCTGCGCGTCGAGTTCCCCGGAGCGGGCAAGGGCAGCATCGTCTTCGAGCCCGCGAGGCTGGAAAAACCCAACGCCGCGATCCCCGACGCCGAATGGGCGAAGGTTCGCCGCGGCCTGATCTCCCTGCTTCAGATCACTCCGTTCATGCCGTTACAGGAAGACGGCTCGCCGTGGCTTGGCTCGCCGGGTGGCATCACGGGTAACAACGTCATCTCCGACCCCGTCAGCGTCACGATGGACCGCAATCTACAATGGCTCAATGGCATGGGCGACAAGGCGGTCCTCATGGGCATCGACCTGAACAAGATCGCCCGCAAGACCATCGAGTTCTGGTTGAACCAGCGAATGAACGACGATGGCTCGCTCGACTATGTTCTTCAAAAGGGCAACATCTCGGCGGACTCCAACACCGGCGTGCTCAACGCCGCCACCGACTACTACCTCTCCACCGGCGACAAGTCCTTCGTCTCCGCGAACAAAGACGCGCTCGTCAAGGCGGTCGGCTATCTCATCGCCCGCGATCTCGACGACGACGGGCTCATCGAGACTTTCCGTGACGGCAACGGCCGCAATCAGTTTGGCGACACCGGCTACGACACGGTTAGTTCCGGCTGGAAAAACGCGCTGGTCAACGGACAGGCTTACAAGTCCTTCCTCGGCGTCGCGAAGATGATGGAAGACATCGGCGCGGACCAGCGAGCGAGAGAATACCGCCAGAGGGCTGTGCGGTTGCGCCGGGCCTACAACAAGACCTTCTTCCTTCCCGACAAGAAACGCTACCTCTGGTGGATCGGGCAGGATGGCACCAAGCATGACTATCATAACACGCTCGTTCAAGAGAACGCCGTGATCTTTGGCATCGCCGACTGCATCGAACTGGACGCCGGATTCAAATACGGCTCACGCGATGTCATGGAGGCGCTCTGGAATGCGCTGGACGCAGTCGAATATCGCGACAGCGCCAAGGGGAAAGCGGTGGACTACATCGATGCAAAGAGCGGCAGCTACACCGGTTTCTACTGGGGGATCCCGAACAATCTCGAGGACGTGCCAGATGCATTCAACTTCTCGAACTACGGCAACTACGAATTCCCCTATTACTGCAACGGCGGCATCTTCCCTCTCGACACCGTCGCCGCCATCATGGCTTTCTCCAGTGCCGGGATGAAGGACAAAGCCGACATCATCCGGCGGGAGATTTTCCGGCGCCAGCACGAGGGGATTCTCCCCAACGGCAGCGGCTTCTACATGGGCGTCGTGAATATTCCCGGCCAGTGCTACTCGATCCTGAAATGGGACGGCACGCCGACTGACTACGAAGGCATCATCTCCCGCGACTGCTCCTTCCTCCAGACCGCGATTCTCACCGACGACCCGGCACGGGAGTTATTCCAACAAGCCGCTGTCCAAAAACCATGAACTCCATCCACACATGAAATTCGTCAATTACGTCCTACTTCACTCCATTCTATGCGGCATCGCCTTGGCCAAGGACCCGGTCAACGTCGGCGGGCGTCGCGAGTTATTTTTGGACGATGTCATGGTCGAGCGCATGGTGGGCGGCGCGCAGCGCGTCTTTCACCACCCCGTGGCGCGCGAGGTGGTCATGAAATTCGACAAGCCGTGGGAGGGCAATGCCTGTGGCGATGGCGTGGTCTTCCGGGATGGCGACATTTACCGAATGTATTATCGGGCGATGGACACCAGCAAGCAACCCGGCTTCACCTGCTACGCGGAGAGCCGGGACGGCATCCATTGGAACCGCCCTGACCTCGGCCTGGTGGAATTCCAGGGTTCCAAGACGAACAACATCGTGCTCCAGACGGCCGGATTCCACGACGGGAATTTGATGGTGTTTCGCGACGAGAATCCGTCCGCGACTCCGGATGCGCTCTACAAGGCGGTCTCCGGGCGGGTCGGCCCCGGCAACTGGTCCACGGCAGACAAGGATCTGGCGGTGTGGAAATCCCCTGACGGCATTCACTGGACGATGGCCCAGAAGGAAGGTGTCCTGCTCAACGACGGCAATTTCGACTCGCAGAATCTGGTGTTCTGGGACCCGAACACCGGCGGGTATCGCGCCTACTACCGGACGTCCGCCCAGGCGTTTGACAACATGAACAACTGGCTGCGCCAGATCAAAACGGCGACATGGAAGGAATTCGGTAAGTCCAATCCGGGAAAATTGTTGACCTATACCTCCACGCCTTCCGCGCAGTTTTATAGCAATGTCGTCCGTCCCTACCACCGCGCGCCCCACCTCTACATCGGCTTGCCCATGATGTATGAGGACCGTCCCTGGTCGCCCGCCATGGAGCAGTTGCCGGACACCGAGAAGCGGCGCAAGAACATTGAGACATGGAAGCGCCCCGGACCGCTGAGCGAAGTGCAATTGATGTGGAGCCGCGACGGTGAAAAGTTCGATCTCGCGCCCTCGACCTTTATGCCGCCCGGCCCGGAGCGGCCCGGCACCTACACCTACTACGACGCCGTGGCCTCGCATCTGGTCGAAACCGCATCGGACCTGGAGGGTGCCGCGCCGGAGCTCACGCTTTACCGCCACGAATTTTACGAAGTGGGAGTCGTCCAGCTCCGCCGCTACACGCTGCGGCTTGACGGCTTCGCCTCGATCCACGCGCCGATCGCCGGCGGCGAGCTGATCACCCCGCCGCTGATCTTCAAGGGCTCGCAGCTCTCGCTGAACTTCGCCAGTTCCGCGTTCGGCTCGCTGCGCGTGGAAATTCAGGATGCCGACGGCAAACCGTTACCCGGCTTCACGCTCGACGACAGCATCGAACTCTATGGTGACACCGTGGCCCGCAACGCCCTCTGGAAAAACAACCCGGATCTCGACGCGCTGTCAGGCAAGCCGGTGCGGCTCCGCTTCGTAATGCGGGATGCGGACCTGTATTCCATCAAGTTCGAAGGTGCCGAATGAAAAGGAACCCAACCATGCTGTTCATGAGGAACACCCTCCTCCATTTGAGGATCGGCTTGTGCTCCGCTATCTGCCTCGCCATGCTTCTGCTGAGCTGCACGGCCTCGTCCATGCATGCCGCCGACGAGGCTGAGAAGTTCGCGCCCGTGGTGCCTGCCGGAAACCTCAAAGAGGATGTGGAGGCGACTCCGCTGACACCCGACTTCACCGCCGTCGTCGTGAAAGGCGGCGGGCTGTGGCCGCAGATTCAGACTGCGCCGGATGGCACGCTGCTCGCCCTCGGCTACAACGCCGCAGCGCACACGACTCTGCCGGGCGATGTAGATGCGTGGGCCAGCACCGACAGCGGGAGGACATGGAACCTACAAGCAACCGCTGCCGCCCGACCGGCAAAGACCGCCAACTATTGCCACTGGGCCTCCGGCCTTTCAGCCAAGGGCGACGTGCTCGTGGTGGCCAGCGGCATGGACGATGCGGCGAATGAAGAGGGCCGCCGCGCTCCGAATGATGTGCGGGTTTTCCGCTCGGTGGACTTCGGCAAGACATGGGCTAACACCGGCACTTTTCCCGCACGGGTCGGCAGCGGGCTGAAACCGTATCCCTTCGGCAGCATCGTGCACGGCGCGGATGGCAGTCTGCGGACGGTGGTTTATTCTGTGGATGAAAAGCACGCCAACGCTGAAGCCGCCTGGCTGATGGCGAGCCGCGACGAGGGCCGCTCGTGGCAGACAAGCGAAAAGATTGCTGACGGCATCAACGAAACCGTGCTGCTCCCGCTGGCAGGAAGAGGCTGGCTCTGTGTCGCCCGCACCTCGAACCGTCCCGCGCCGGAGCATGGTCAGGAACTCCGCCAGTTCCGCTCCAGCGACGACGGCAAAACATGGACCGATGAGGGCCTGCTCACCGGCTTTCACAAGCACCCGCCCAGCCTCATCCGGCTCAAAGACAATCGCCTCGTCCTCACCTACGGCAACCGCCAAAACGGCAACATCGAGGCACGGCTCAGTAACGACGACGGCAAGTCATGGGGTGCCCCGCTGCGTCTGTTTCAAGCCAGCGGCGACATGGGATATCCCAGTACAGTCCAACTTTCCGATGGCCGATTGGTCACGGTATTCTACGCGCATCGCTCTCGTATGCATGATGGCTACCACATGGGTGCTGTCGGCTGGCAAGCACCTCAAGAGTCGAGTGGAACCGATCGCTGAAGATGAAAAGCCAATACCTCAATTTTCTTATGGTGACCATCTGCCTGGTCATCACACCCGTAACGGTTCATGCGGAAGACCTTCTGGTGTTCATGTACGGGAGCGGGAGTGTCGAGCGATACGATGCCGATGGGAAACATTTGGGAACTTTCATTAGCCGCCTACTTCACGGATGGGAGGGGCAACGAACGGATCGCAGGTAAATTGTATACAAGTGTGTTGATGGATCCCGTGGAATTGTATACAACTGCGGTATGACCATAACACAATCGAACAAACGACAGACTGAGCTCGCCAGTACGCACTCCCGACTTACGCTCGCTGACAATGTGGTTGAACGGATTCGTAACGAGATCATTTCGGGAGTGCTGGCGCCTGGGACAATGTTGGCTGAGATTCCAACGGCGCAGCGGTTGGAAGTTAGTCGCGTACCGGTCCGCGAGGCTTTTCGAGAGTTGGAGCATGACGGCCTGTTGGTGTTCGAAGCCAATGGGCGCTGCCACGTCCAAACTCTGACGGCTCGCGACTTTGACGAAATTTACAACGTTCGTCTTATGCTTGAGACAGAATCGTTTCGTTTGGCGGCACTTAATCATTCCGAACCAGACCTCAAGGCGCTCCGAAACAACATTCGTCAGATGGAACGAGCTCGCTCGCTAAATCGAATGACTCTTTTGGATATCGAATTTCACGACCAGGTTATGGAGATGAGCCGCCAATCACGATTGATACATCTCTGGGGAGTTATGCGCAGTCAGGTTCGACTATTCACGGCAACCCTGCAGCGAGAAATCAGCAGCATGATCACGAACGTACGCGACGTTTCGGTTGAAGCTCATGTGAAGTGTGTTAGTGGAATTGAATCACGTGATCCGGATTTGGCCAGACAGTGTGCAATCGAACATCTGGGGCCATGGAGCAAATGGTTGAAGACGACTCGTCCGGAAGGCGGTGCGGTATGAACGAGCTATTTGTGCGTCGGTTGCGAATGCGACTCTGCTCGCTCGGATTGGTCAGTTTGCTGCTGGGCGGAGCGCTCTTGATCCTCCCGACGGCGACACTAGCAAACTCCGACGAAGATTTTTTTGAATCGAAGATCCGCCCGATTCTGACGGAGCGATGTCTGAAGTGTCATTCGACCGAACACGGAAAGACCCAGGGCGGCCTTGCTTTGGATACAAAGCAGGGCTGGGAGAAAGGTGGTGAATCCGGTCCGGCCATTACGCCCGGAGATATCGAAAGCAGTCTGCTGATTCGCGCTGTGCTTTACGGAGATGATGGTGCTCAAATGCCTCCGGAAGATGCGGGCGGGAAATTGCCCGACGCAGAGATTGCCTTGCTCAAACAATGGGTTCAGCAAGGCGCGCATGATCCTCGAACCGGAGCGGCCAAACGTGGAGGCATGACGGAGGAACAGCTTCGCGCATGGTGGTCTTTTCAGCCTGTGAAGCCCGTGTCCGTCCCTGAAATTAGTCAGCTGGGACTAATAAACGAGATCGACCACTTTGTTAGAGCGAGGCTGACCGCGGATGGTCTGGAGTCATCGCCAGAAGCGGATCGACGGACGCTGATTCGTCGAGTGACCTACGATCTGACGGGGTTGCCTCCATCGCCCGAAGAGGTCGATGCATTTCTAGCTGACACGTCGTCAACGGCCTATGAAACTGTTGTGGATCGTTTATTGCAATCGCCTCATTACGGTGAACACTGGGGCCGGCATTGGCTGGATGTTGTTCGTTATGCCGACACCGCCGGCGAAAACACCGATCATCCAATTCCGGATGCGTGGCGATATCGAAACTGGGTGATTGATGCGTTCAATAAAGATCTGCCATATGATCAGTTTGTCCGCGAACAGGTCGCTGGGGATCTTATTCATGCCAATGATCCGGCGGAGCAATATTCGGCTGGAGTAGTGAGCACTGGCTATCTGGCGATCGCGCGCCGCTTTGATCATGACAGCGACAAGTTCATGCATCTGACGTTTGAAGATGCGATCGACACGCTGGGGCAGTCGGTTCTGGGGCTGACGATTGCTTGTGCTCGCTGCCACGATCACAAGTTTGATCCGATTTCGTCGAAAGACTATTACGCGATTTACGGAATTCTGAACAGCACTCGATTTGCATTCCCAGGTTGTGAAGCCAAACAGCAGCCGCGAGATTTGGTCCCCCTGCTTCCTCCGTCGGAATGGGCGCGTACGATCGAACCGTGGGACCGGCAACTGGCCGCGATCGATGCCGAGATCAAGTCGCTGCAGGATGCTCAGACTGGGCAGGCCGGTGAGTTTAAGAACGCCGTCTTTGCTTCGACTCATGCATTGGCTCAGGGCGCGATTGCTGATGGTGGCACGATGGCCTGGACCGACGCGGCGGATCATGGCCTCGGATCAGTCGACGTCAAAGCCGGCCAGCTGGTTCAACTGACCGTTGATCCTTCGGAAAACCACGGCGCGGATTCAACATTAATCGAGTTGGAAATTGCCGAGATCGGTGGGCAGGAACGCATTTGGAATTTGACGAAGGATGTCGTCTCCGATTTTTCCTTTGGAAACCCGCACGCGGATAGTTATGGCAATTCGGCCACGTGGCTGTTTCTGGATGGTCGCGGTGGTCCGCGCCTGTTGTCCGAATCG
>CAIJTV010001375.1:0-9273 GCA_903823635.1 uncultured Planctomycetaceae bacterium | reverse complement strand
CATGCCGCCCGATGGACGTCTCTCCGACGAAGAAATCAGGGCCATGGAGCAATGGGTCAAGGCTGGTGCGGTGTGGCCTGCAGAAGTTGCTCCGCACCCGAGCAAGGCAAAGTCTTCTGTTTTCGAACAGGCAAAGGATCACTGGGCCTTTCAGCCGATTCGAAAGGAGATTGTTCCGGCGGATGTCGAGCCTTCGCAGATATATCGCCGTGATGCGGCTGTGATCGACAAATTGATAGACGCTGGTCTGCAACAAGCGGGTCTGTATCGAAATCAGATTGCAGACCGACGCACATTGATCCGCCGCGCGACATTTGACTTGCATGGAGTGCCTCCGACTCCACAAGAGGTCAAAGTATTCGAAAGTGACTCTACCAAAGATGCATGGCCACGCCTGATCGATCGACTTCTCGCATCACCTCGATACGGCGAACGATGGGCAAGGCACTGGCTGGATGTTGCACGATATTCAGACACGAAAGGCTATGTCCGTCTGAAAGATAATCCGCTGTATCCAGCAGCCTGGACTTACCGCGACTATGTGATCCAGTCGTTCAACGAAGACCTTCCGTACAATCAGTTTGTGCTGGAGCAACTTGCAGCCGATCAGTTGTCGGCCGGTAATTTGCCTGCGGTGCATCCTGTGACACGCAATCTTGTTGCTGATAGAACTCCCCAATCATTGGCAGCGATGGGCTTTTTGACTTTGGGTCAACGATTCATCAACAGCCCGAACGACATCATTGACGATCGAATTGATGTTGTCACACGCGGTCTGTTGGGTCTCACAGTCACCTGTGCCCGTTGCCACGACCATAAATTTGACCCCGTTCCTACGGCCGACTATTACAGCCTGCATGGCGTCTTTGCCAGTTCGTACGAGCCTGAGGTTCCACCACTGATCCTGCCGACGACTGAACTTGCACAACACCAGGCCTACCTGGAAGAACTTGAGCGACGAACAAAGCAGTTCGACGATTTCCTGTACGCAAAGAAGACGGAATTGGAGTTATCATTTCGGAAACGTGCAGGCGAATATTTACTTGCCGGACAATTCGAGAAAGTTCAGGCAAATTTTTTGCCTGTCATGTTCCTAATTGACGCGTCGAAAGATCTCAATCCTGCCGTCACCCAGCGATGGGCTCGCTTGCTGGAGAAAAGTCGGCGACATCATGATCCCGTTCTCGCGCCGTGGCACAAACTGGCTCAGCTTACAGAGACGGAATCAAAGGAAGCGTTTACTAAAGCGTCTTCTGAGTTGATCGCGAAGTGGCACTCCGATCCGGATGGCCAACGTTTCAATCGAGCCGTACTGGATGCACTCAAGTCGGCCCCCATCAACAATCTGAATGATGTCTCAGAGCGTTACAGTGAAGTATTCGCCAACGTTGACGCACATTGGAATAACGCGAAGTCAACAGGAGCAACTGCGCTATCAGATACGGATCTGGAAGAGGTCCGACAACTGCTGTACGGTGCCGAATCGCCCGCAGTCGTCTCATTGAACGAGATTCAGGACTTCCTGTTTGTCGACGCGACGACTCAGAATCAATTCCACGAACAGCAACGGCTGATCGAGGACTGGATTGCCTCTCCCGGAGCCGCGCCACATGCACATGTTCTGCTGGACTCAGAAACTCCGGCAGACTCGCATATCTTCCTCAGAGGCAATGCAAGTAACCCTGGTGAAAAAGTCCCTCGACAATTCCTGCAAGTTCTAAGTCCTCCGGATCGACGTCCTTTCCAGACAGGCAGTGGCCGTCTGGAATTGGCGATGGCGATCGTGAATCCTGAGAATCCATTGACGGCCAGGGTCATGGTCAATCGCGTCTGGTTGCATCATTTTGGAAATGGACTTGTCCGGACACCCAGCGATTTTGGATTACGCGGTGAGGCGCCAACGCATCCGGATTTGCTGGACTATCTGGCAAGTCAATTTATGGCCAACGGCTGGTCTATCAAAACGCTTCACCGCACAATCATGTTGTCTGAGACTTATCAGCAGCAAAGTCAGAGCCGTTCAGATGGCGAGTCAAAAGATCCTGAGAATCGATGGCTCTGGAAAATGAATCGAAGGCGACTGGATTGGGAGTCATTGCGAGATTCTCTGTTGACTGTTTCAAGCCAGATCGACTTCACGATGGGAGGCACATCGGTACCGTTGTTATCCGAACCTTTCTCCACCCGCCGCACAATCTACGGCTTCATTGATCGCCAGAATTTACCCGGACTATTCAGGACCTTTGACTTTGTCGCACCGGACAGCTCTGCACCGCAACGTTTGCAGACCACGGTTCCTCAGCAGGCACTCTATCTGTTGAATAGTGCGTTCATCCAACAACAAACGACGGCGCTGGCAAATCGCATTTCTCCTCGACAGAACTCCAGCGACTCAGTCGAGATTGAACAACGAATTCAGGATCTGTACGAACTGATCTATTCCCGCAGTCCTACGACTGAAGAGTTGCAACTCGGAAAGAATTTTCTCGCTGATATTCCTCTTGCAGATCCATCAACAGCCCCTGCGCCTGACGGCGAATTCAGCTCGTGGCAAGAGTATGTTCAATCTCTGTTACTGTCGAACGAATTCGTCTTCGTTGATTAGTTGCGACACCACTTTATGCAACGCCTTCAAACAACTGCCCTGCTCTTTTTGCTGAATGCAGTGGCTGTCGTTGCCGTGGGAGCGGACGAAGGAAACTCTGCTGCAGCGAACCCGCAGGATTACCGAGACGTTAGCAACAACGTATCAAGCCACGACTGGCCATCGATTCGTGGATCGGCCTGGAACGGGATTTCATCGGAATCGAATCTTGTTGATCATTGGCCGAAGGAAGGCCCCCCGGTCCTCTGGACTCGAGAGCTTGGGCAGGGCTATTCCGCGTTTGTTGCGTGGGACAAACGAGTTGCCACTCAATACCAGACTCTTCGAGGTCAATTTGTTTCGTGCTTCGATGCGAACACAGGAGCAACACTTTGGGAGTATCGCTACGACTGGCCGTACGATCCCGCAGGTGTTTATCCGGGCCCCAGGGCGACTCCAACTTATGACGATGGATGTCTCTATTTCGCAAGCCCGGCCGGTTTGATTGGATGCCTCAACGCTGACGATGGGCATTTGATCTGGTCAGTCGATTTGTCTGAACGATTCAACGGTGAGTTAACAGGGTTTGGGTACGCCTGTTCTCCAACGGTTGTTGACGACAAAGTGATTCTTCCCGTCGGATGTCCCGACGCGGCGATGGTCGCATTGAACACGAAAACAGGAGCCGTCATCTGGCAGGCCGGCAACTACGCAACGAGCTACGCTCCGGCATTCCCCGTGACGTTTCGGGGGCGTCAGCTCGTCATTGGATACGGGGAGAACGTCCTAGTAGGTCATGATCTCCAAAGCGGCAAGGTTCTTTGGGAACATAAACTGTCTGAAGGCTACGATGAGCATTCTTCCTGGCCGTTGTATGACGAACCTTATCTCTGGATCTCAAGCCCGTTCAAAGCCGGGGCTGAACTTCTGGAACTTACTAACGATGAAACGAACCCGGTTCAATCAATCGGCAAACAGCCGCTGATCTCAAATGACATCTTTCCCAGCGTCCTCCTCGACGGCGCCGTCTACGGTTTCGATGTCCTTGAGCCACAGGCGAAGACCCATCGTTCAACTCGAGGAATCTTTCGCTGCATTGATTTCATGACTGGGAAAGAAAACTGGTCGGTGGGCAATGGTCGCCCAATGCGAGTTTCCGGGACGGAGTCAGTTCCGTCAACCATGGCGGGTTCTGAACAATTAATCGGACACGCAACGGTTATTGCCGCAGATGGAAAGCTCATCTTGTTCAACGACCTCGGCGAACTGATTCTGGCTCGCGCAACATCGGAACGATACGAAGAGTTAGGTCGTGTGTCGGTTCTGGCGGGAGAAATCTGCTGGACACAACCAGCCCTTTCGAACGGTCGGCTTTATTTACGCAATCACAGCCGCGCGGCCTGCCTATTTCTGGGACAACCTGAATCGCTGGATGCGGATTTAAGAAGCACAGCGACAACGACAGCTTCAATCCCACAGGCTGAGTACTTTGACTGGGCCGCGATTATTCTTGGAGTAGAACCTGAATATGCCTTCGACATTCCCTCTCAGGAATGGCTGATGAAATGGTATCAGGTCTGTTTATTCGGAATCGTCGGCGGCTGCTTTGCGATCATGCTGACGGCAATGGTAGTCGGTCCTTTACGAAAACTTTCGACGGAGACACGGCAGACAGTCGCTTGGATCATGGTTTTTCTGATCGGTTCCGCAGGAACAACATTCTTCAGTCCGTTGATGAAGGATTTCATTTTCACATGGCCGGTCTGTCTCTTCGCCAGTTTCCAAATGCTCATGGACCGATTAGCGCTGACTCGAAAAACAATAAGTCGACGAGAACGATGGCGGTCAGGCCTCGCCTGCATTATTTTTCTGGCGACGTGCTTGCTGTATTTTCTTGCCTGTCGCCGATTGAGTCTGGTCTTCGAATGGGTGTTCCTTGGTGGATTCGCGGCCGCGATTCCATTTTCGATCGCCGGCAAGATTCTGTTTCGCGAACGACGATGGCATTGGGCCTGGAAAGCCGTTTGTGTCGCGGCGTCTTTTACTGCGTTCTTCTGGTCATCTGTTGCGTTCCTTCACCTTCGAGTCCGCTAATCGTCTAATCAATTGCAAACAAGTTGAAGAATCAAGGCACATCGGTTTCCCATTCTGTATCTCAGTCCTTCGAGGCAATTCCAATGAATCACCAGATTTTGGCCAGCTTGATTCTGTTTGTCATGATGCCAGTGATCGCCACTGTTTCGGCTGAAGAAATGTCGTGGAAAGCGGGTGTTGCCAAAGTGGTAGTGACACCCGAGACATCGATGTGGATGGCCGGCTATGCCTCCCGCAACAAACCGTCCGAGGGCAAGGTCCATGATCTTTACGTCAAGGCCCTGGCTCTTGAAGATCAGGAAGGGCATCGTCTCGTCTTTGTAACGGCCGACCTGATCAGCATACCTCGAGACCTTCGCAACTGGTTACAAGATGAGTGTCAAAAGAAGTATTCCCTGAGCCCTGATTCACTCCTGCTGAATGCCTCCCACACCCATTGCGGCCCTGAACTTCGTTCCAGCAAAGTTTCTCTCTACGGTGCCGCCGCTGAACAGGTTTCGCATACAGAGAATTACTACAACAACCTCAAACAACAAATCCTGGGGTTGGTGGGCACCGCACTGCAGAACCTTCAGCCAGCCAAAGTCGGCTACACCCACGGCCGCGCAGGATTCGCGATGAATCGACGGCTTCCGACAGAGACAGAACCGCGAAACGCGCCTTATCCGGACGGGCCCGTGGATCATGATGTCCCGATCCTGAAGATTGAATCGGAAGCAGGCGAACTGAAAGCCTTGCTGTTTGGATACGCCTGCCACAATACAACGCTCGGCTTCTATCAGTTTTGCGGAGATTACGCCGGGTTCGCTCAGTACGATCTCGAAACTGCTTTTCCCGGTGCCGTGGCAATGTTTATGACTGGCTGCGGCGGTGATCAGAATCCCCAGCCGCGCGGTGAACTCGCTCTGGCTGAACACCACGGCAGCACTCTTGCCATCGCTGTTAAAGCCGGACTTCTCGGACCGATTCGTCCTGTCCAGGGAACCATTCGATCAGCTATCGAACCCGTTGAGCTGGAATTCGCCACGCCGCCGAACCGTGACGAACTGGAAGCCCTTCAAAAATCTACCGTCGAGTATTCTCAGCGGCGAGCCAACGCCTTGCTTAAGCAACTCGATGAGCAAGGCCGAATTCCGACCGACTATCAGTATCTTGTGCAGGTCGTCCGCCTCGGAGATCAAGTAACAATGGTCGCTCTCTCCGGTGAAGTGGTTGTTGACTACTCCCTGCGACTCAAACAGGAGTTAAAGGGAGACGCAGCCGTCTGGGTTGCAGGCTACAGCAATGATGTGTTCGGCTACGTGCCTTCTCTGCGAGTGCTCAAAGAGGGCGGATACGAAGGCGGCGGAGCCATGCAGTTCACAACATTGCCCGGCCCGTTTGCCGAATCCGTGGAATCCCGTATCGTTGACAAAGTTCATCAGCTTGTGAAGAAAACGGAAAAATCGACTGACGAAAAATAGCCGTCGACAAAGATATTTCTTCGTCAGTTTCCTGGAGTACACTTTGCGTCCGGGAAACCATTGTTTGGGATCCTGTCATAGCCAAACTTCCCTCATAAGGTCTCTTATGTCTTCACGAGTCTTTTTGGCCCTGTTCTTATTCACGACCGCTCCCACTGCGTTCGCGCAGGAGACTGAATGGAAGATGGTCTGGAACGATGAATTCGATGGCCCAAGGCTGGACTACAGTAAATGGGAAACCGAAGTGAATGCATTCGGTGGCGGGAACAATGAACTCCAGATTTACACCGATCGCAAGGAGAATGTGCGTCTCGAAGAAGGACGACTCATCCTCCAGGCAAGAAAAGATAATCACGGAATTGCGGGGACAGTTCGAGAGTACTCTTCCGGCCGCATTCGCAGCAAGAACCGCGGAGACTGGAAGTACGGAAAGTTCGAGATCCGCGCAAAGCTCCCGGGCGGTCAGGGCGTTTGGCCGGCAATCTGGATGTTGCCTACCGACGAAGTTTACGGCACATGGGCGTCGAGTGGGGAAATCGACATCGTGGAGTTCAAAGGTCAGGAACCAAGCGTCATCTGGGGAACACTTCATTACGGAAAACAGTGGCCCAACAATAAACATTCAGGAACACAGTTTCGCAGCCCGGACATCGACTTCACTCACGACTTTCATACGTTCACACTCGAGTGGGAAGAAGGTGTCGTTCGCTGGTTGATTGATGGAAAGCTTTACCAGACTCAGACTGAATGGGAGTCTGCTGGAGGCAAGTTCCCGGCTCCATTCGATCAAAACTTTCACATGGTGATGAACCTTGCCGTGGGTGGCGGTTTTGTCGGCAACCCGGATGCGTCAACAAAGTTCCCTGCTCAGTTTGAAGTCGACTATGTCCGTGTCTATAAGAGGCCGTAGCATTTCCTGAGCGTGCTCGATAGACAGGCAACTTCACTCATTCTTTTGCGGATTCCGTCTGCTTGCCGCTGGTCACAAACTCCAGCTCTGTCAGCACGCCATCGCCATTCTTGTCGAAGCGAGGAAATCGTTTTGGTGCTTCATCCGGATCAGGCTGATCAGACAGGAATTCCTCGAGAGACAGAGTTCTATCTTTGTTCTTGTCTCGTTTACGAAACATCGCGACACGATCTTGTGATTTGCCGGGCTTCGCTGCAGCCGCAGCCTTCTGAGCCGAAAGTTGCGGGATAGCTTCCGGGTGTTGTGCAAGCAGAGACTTCAGATTTTCCAGGGTCTCCGTATCCTGAGCGGCAATGTTAGCTGTCTCCAATGGGTCTTTCTCATAGTCATAGAGTTCATACTCGGTCTCTGATGCATTAGTCCCAGGGACCTTCCATTCCACCATCCGGAAACGATTCGTCCGGATCGCTCGCCCCAGCCGCTCACCTCGCGGATAGACATGGATCACGCTCTCACGAGTATGTACATCCGGAGATTTCAACGTTGCGGCCGCGCTCGATCCATCCAAACCATCTCGTGCAGGCAATCCTGCAAGCTCACACAGCGTCGGGTAAACGTCGACGGTTTCGATAAGAGCGCGGGATTTCTGCCCGGCTGCACATCCGGGCGACGAAATGATCAGAGGGATACGAGTCGCCTGCTCATAATTTGTATGCTTGCACCACATCCCATGATCACCCAGATGCCAGCCGTGATCACCCCATAGCACGACGATGGTGTTGCTTCTGGCTCCTGTCGCGTCCAGTGCGTCGAGAACTCTTCCGATCTGTGCATCGGTGTAACTTGTCGCGGCATAGTAACCATGGATCAGCCGTCGAGTGTCCTCCTCCGAAATCGCGCCTTCACGCGGCATGTCACTGTATTGGCGCAGTTCGCCACCAAACTGTGGTGCATAGCTCGGCGCGTTCTCTGGAACCTCAGCGACCTGAGGCATGGGCACGGTCTTCGGATCATAAAGATCCCAATACTTCTTCGGCGCTACGAATGGCAGGTGAGGCTTCAGGAAGCCGCAGGCAAGAAAGAACGGCTGATCCGCGTTCTCAGCGGCAGCCTTGATTCTTGCAGCAGCCTCGGCAGCAATCTGACCATCTCCATAGGCATCATCCGCGACATCTGCAGATTCCGTCGCTGTCCCGCGTGGACCATTATTGGTTGCTCGCTTATTGTCCTGACTTTCTGCAAGCTGGTACTGCGCGGCTTTTGGTCGCCAGTGCGGAACTGTCCATGAAACGTCGTCTTCAGCGTTTCCGTGTCCCACATGAAACACCTTACCTAACGCCTGAGTTGTATACCCGTGCTGTTGAAAATGCTGTGCGATAGTCACAGCATCCGGACGGCTGCGACGAAAGTTCGTGGCCAGATCGTAAATGCCAAGCGTCTGCGGTCTCAGGCTGGTCATTAACGCATTACGCGACGGTGAGCAAACCGCCTGATTGCAATAGGCCGACTCAAAGAGAACGCCCTGCCCTGCCAATCGATCGATACTCGGCGTCTGTGCGATCTTGTCGCCATAACAACCCAGCACAGGTTTCAGGTCATCCACGCAGATCAGCAGCACGTTTGGCCGGCGAACTGGTTCACTTGCAAGACTGAGGCTTGATTGACCTATGAACAGCAACGCCAGAGCGTGAACAATAACCAGACAGTGGCGATGCAAACTGATCGATGTCATGGAAGACTCTTTCGAATGGGCGTTACAAAAAACGGCAACTCCGGTGAAGCAAGAAACTCAGACACACGCCGCGAATCGACAAAATTCCCAGGCGTTAAGCTTCTCACCCTCGTGATACAAAAAAGCCCGGGATGGTAGTCCTTCCCGGGCTTAATCGATTTCGGGTTACTTGCGATCGATTAACTGCATTCCGGGTGCAGAGCTTTGCTGACGCAGCCATGGCTGGCCTGAGCAACCGTAGCGGACCAATCGGCCAGATATCCTCGTTTCACTTCCAGAGGACGACGAGGCGCAAGCTTCGAACGTCGTGCTGTCATCTCATCATCACTGATGTTGACCGTAATCGAGCCCTTGAGAAGATCGAAGCCGATCAGGTCGCCGTCCTGAACACATCCGATCGGCCCACCAACAGCAGCCTCTGGAGCACAGTGAACTCCAATCGCCCCGTGAGAAACACCGGACACGCGAGCGTCAGAGATAAAGGCAATCT
>CAIJTV010001374.1:0-10456 GCA_903823635.1 uncultured Planctomycetaceae bacterium | reverse complement strand
GTGTCTTCAATCACACAATTCGAACCGGCACTGGTCATCGACCTTTTCCCTGATACACGTGATCTTCAGTGATGATCTTGTCCATGAAAATGTCGTGGTGAGCGACCGGGATTTCATCAAACAACTGACACTCAAACGCCAGAGCGACCAGCGGTGTGTCGCGGCGAGCGTGCTGCAGCAGTTTGTCGTAGTAACCTTTCCCGTGGCCCATGCGAGCCCCACGACGATCAAAACCAACGCCGGGCACCATGATCAGATCCAGCGTCTCGACATCGACCTGCTTTTCCGGCAGAGTTCGCAATTCGGCCTTGGGCTCCAGAATGCGATACATCCCGAGTTCCAGTTCGTCCATGCTGTTGAGACGAAACAGTTCGAGTTCGCCTTCTGCGTTGCACCATGGAACAACGATTGTCTTGCCTGACTTCAAAGCCAGTTCCAGATCCAGTCGAGTGCGGACTTCGCTGCGAACGTCAATGTAGAACATCACGACTTCAGCGGTTGCGTATTCCGGCAGAGACATGAACGCTCCGACAATACGGCGGCTCAGGTCATCCTTGTTTTCCTGAGCATTTCGGTTCGCATGCGCCTGCTTTCGCAGCAGGTCTTTTTTCTCGCGGATTGCTGACTCTGACATCATCTGAAAGTACCCTTTTCTCAAGCCGAACCGTAAAGAGTTGAGTCAGACTTATCTGTCGCCGGGCCATTGACAGTAAACATTGAAAGTGAACGAAGCCCCACGTTACAGAACTATGGCCGACGCATTCAGCGAGTTTTCTCGCGTAGTTGACGATTTTCTGCAGACACATTGCGGCTTTTAACCGGATAACCGCGTCGCTTCAACCGGCGACGGCCTCCGATCCGACTGTTCTTTCTGAACGGAACCCGGCTGGGCAGTCATCTTTGTCCGGGCCCAGCCTTTTTCTGTCTATGACGGCATGGCAAAGCACTTTTTTGAATCTGAAGGCCTTATCGACAGACGCTGCGCGGGCATACCGAATCCAGAGACGGGTGCTCTTGCGCAGCGCCGGCCCCATTTTGTCTACGACCTGAGCAACTTGAACTATGGTGCCGCAGCCGCCGCGACGGTGCAGTCTCTTGCTTTCCCGCCATGGATGCACCACGATGCCATTCCGCCAATTCTGCTTACCCGCCCGGAGGTTGCTTATGTGCCGATATTTGCTTGTGCTGTTGTGTGTGGTTTATGTTTCAGAAGCTCGGGCGGCCGACTGGCCTCAGTTTCGTGGTCCCGGCGGGCAGGGGCATTCCGATGCCACAAATCTCCCGTTGACGTGGAGCGAGACTGAGAACATAAAATGGAAGGTCCCGGTCGCTGGTTTGGGCTGGTCCTCTCCGGCGATTCAGGGCGACCAAATCTGGATCACATCAGCCGTCGATGATGGCAAAACACTGCACGCCATTGCACTTGATCGAGCCACTGGAAAGTCACTGCATGATGTGACGATTTTTGAACTCGCCGAACCGGGCTCGGTTCATTCAAAGAACAGTCACGCTTCACCGACACCACTGATTGAAGGCGATCGCGTCTATGTTCACTATGGTGCTCACGGGACTGCGTGCCTCAAGACAGATGGCACTGTCGTCTGGAAAACTCAGGACCTCAAACACGATCATCGCCACGGCCCCGGCGGATCACCGGTGATCTTTGAAGACCTGCTGATTCTTAACTGCGATGGTTCCGACATTCAGTTTGTCGTCGCTCTCGACAAGAACACGGGAGAAATCCGCTGGAAGAAAAAACGCGAACATATCGGAGAAGATCGACTCACGGGAAAATCCAACGTCCCGATGTCCTATACGACGCCGCTCCTGACAGAGATCAATGGCACAATCCAGTTGCTCAGCAGCGGAGCTGACAGCATCGTGTCGTACAATCCTCGCAACGGCGAAGAGTATTGGTGGTTCCGCTACGATGGATACTCAAACGTGCCGCGTCCGGTCGTCGGTAAAGGCCTGGTCTTTATCAGCTCAGGCTATGATCGTCCCGAGTTCTATGCTGTGAAAGTGGATGGCACTGGCGACGTCACAGAATCTCATCTTGGCTGGAACATGAAGAAGGCGGCTCCGTTGAATCCATCGCCACTGCTGGTCGGCGATGAACTCTATCTTGTCGACGACGACGGTATCGCCACATGCCTGGATGCCGTCACCGGAACTCAGCACTGGCAGAGACGAATTGGCGGGAATTTCTCTGCATCACCAACTCTGGCGGATGGGAAGATTTATCTGCTGGATGAAGACGGCAAGACGACAGTTCTTGCCCCGGGAAAAAAATACGAAGTTCTTGCTACCAACACTTTGGAGGGCCGCACTCTGGCAACTCCTGCGATGGTTGACCACTCCGTTTTTCTGCGAACGGATACGCATCTTTACCGTATCGAGATCGCGAAGAAGTAATTCGGTTTTGAAGGCGAGATCCTGGATTCGCCGAGAAGTTACGTCCCCGTCAAAAAGTAGCGGCCGCCAAAAGAAACGGCAGAGTTGTAGCCTTCGAAGAAACAGTAAGGGCCAATCGCGGGCAGCAGGCTGCTGGCGATTGGCCCTTCGTTTTTGACTTCCGAGTCTTCTCCTGAGTCACGGAAACGCTGGCCCTGCGATTTGCAGTGACTTCAGCGCGAGCAAAGCGTCTTCACAGGATTTGTCAGCCGTCCTTGAACGTGACCTTCATATTCAAGCGATTGCCATTTTTCCTTTTCAATATGCCTTCCCACACGGGAGGCTTTTCCTCAATCTTCTTCAGGGTGGCTTTACCATTTAGCTTTTCAAAGTCATCAATCAAAAGCTTCGTCTCTGTGCGACTTTCGGCTTCGACCTTGCCGACCTTCTTCTTTCCTTTGTAGATCACTTTGTCGGCTACGCGAAAGAATCCCTTCTCCACAACCTTGTCGCCATCTGTGACCTCAAAGTCCCAGCGAATCCCCTTGACATCATCGGTGCCATCTTTGCCGGTTACCTGGCAAAACGCACTGTTTGCAGTCAGGATCATGGCACAGACCATCATCAAGCCGCGAACGATCGTAGATGACATTGCAAACCTTTCTGAGACAACCGCGAGATTAAGCTTTGAACGCGCACGAACCACGTTATTCCAGTGTGTTGCTTTGTGCAAGTTCGGATGATGAACCATCGCGACAGAATGAATTCGCGGTAGCTGGTTTGACTCATGGTTTTCACGCAATCACCGGACGGCTCACAGCATTACGCTTCAATGAAGAGTCCGTTGGTCTTCAAGAGGCGTTCGGCTGTCACTTTTGCATGCAACTCGGTGAGTCGTCTCGATTGGCAAATGGCCAGTTGGTCGGCGAATACTCAATCGCCAGCTCCGGTGTCTCAATCCGCTTCCCATCCTGAGCCAGGCTCTGCATGACTCGATCAAGAATTCCGGTGGTCAGCAGAGTTCGCTCGATCGGATATGCGACTTGACCTGTCTGAAATGTTTTATCAATAGCCCGCAGCAGGCAAGCGAAGTGGCCAAAGGGTGGTTCTTCCTGAAGCCGGAACCAGGTGCCAACGGGTTCCGCCTGCCCCTTGATTTTCAATGCGGTCGTAAACTGATCCGCGAGACCGTTCGCCATCATGACGGCCGATTTCAAACCGTCCTGATGTTCAAGCAAATAGACGGCTGAATTCTGTTCCGGCTTCCAAGTGGCTGTATCTTCGGGATGACCGGGCATCAGCCGACGAGCGGTTGCGAAGAGTTCCGTCGACCATTCTCCGGCCGCTTCCGCCTGCCGAATCTGATCGCCCTTTAACGCTCGTATGGCAGTGATTCCGGTCGCGCCGCCGCTCCGTTTTTCCAGCAGGCACTGGTGCGCTTCCAGAGCATGAAAGCCATAATCTTCAAATCCGCCATAACCAATCGACAGGGCGGCTTCGATTTCTGTGCCGGTCGCCAGTTCCAGCGAAGGCTCGCGCCACGCGACAGGAAGAGAAGACCCCGCAAGGAACGGAATGCTGAGTTCCCGAGCGGTGTCGTACATTGCCTTCGCGTCGTCCCAGCGATACGACAGATGTTTATCGTTGAAGACCGGAATCACCTGATCACATCTGCGGAAAACTCGCACGACGTCATCGAAAAATCGACGACGAGGATACATCCGCTGGCCTGTCTCCGGAGTCAGCTCATAATCTCCATGTTCGGCAATACAGAGAACTCCTGCGACCTGCAGCCGATCCTTTCCGAAAGTCAGCGCGTCGTCGACGGTTTCAGAAATCCTGAAACCATGCAACTTCGCCTTCTCACGACTCATGTCCTGCGAGGGCACTTGATCCGTGAAAAGGGAAACGAGTTCGAGGTCAGGACCGACTCCGCCATCCTGCCGATAGCCCTCCAGGATCTTGCCTACGATGACATCGGCATGACTGTTCGGTGTGTAAACAGAAACCACAGCAGCGACAGGCAGTTTGCGCCGCATACCGGCCGCTTCAACAGATGGAAACGGCCATACCTGGGGAATCGCTGATCCCACAATGCCCGTCAACCCCGCCTTCAGAATCGATCGCCGCGTTCGCATGTCGATGACCCGTTTCCTGATGAATTGAGTTAGTGCAGATGGCCGGGCTCGAGAAATGTGATTCCATACGCCAAAAGGATTCCTGCCAGCAGAGCCGCAGTCAGGCGTACTCGATTGTGAGCATGGAACTCCATTTCAGGCAGCAGGTCGCTGAGCGAGATGCAGAGAAACACACCTGCTGAGAACGCCAAAGATGCGCTGACAAATTCGTCCTGATACTCGCCGAACAAAGAAATCCCAAAGCGAAACAGCAGAGCACCAATCGGGCACATCGTGGAAAAAACAATGCTGACCAGAAAACGTGATCGAGTCGACCAGCCGGCACCGGCCATCAGCGAGGTGATTGATACCGCATCCAGCGGTTTGTGCAGCATAATGGCCAGAAAAGTACCCAGGCCCGAAACCAGCGTAACGTTACGGAACGTTGACTCCGCCTGAACACTCGCAGCCAGAGCCATGCCATCGATCAAAGTGTGCAACGACAGCCCCAACGTAATCCCCAGCCAGCTCAACTGATGGGCATGATGACAGTGAGGCTGCGGCGAAGTTTGCGGCGACGGAATCTGAGTAGCACTAAGTATCTTCAATGGTGATTGTTGAGCATCATCATGGTCGTGGTCATGCGAATGATCGTGATCATGTCGCCCATGGTCATGGGAGTGGTCATGGTTGCGATGGCTGGCACAGGGATCTTCTTCTGCTGTTGAAATCTCCAGCGGACCATGATGATGAAAGTGGAAGCAGCGGATCAGCAGGAACATCGTGATAATTCCGGCCATCATCCACCACGCAGAATCATCGGCCGATTGACTGCCGTGAATCGAATGCGGAAATAGATGGAAGACTGCAATCCCCAGCATCAGTCCGCCGACAAAGCTGATGATCGTCTGCATTCGGGTATGCGTCAGGTTCACTAACGAAGGCAGCCAGCCTCCACCGATTGAGGCGATAACAATCGCCGTGCAGTAGGCGACCAGCAGCCAGCCAGAATCGCCTGGACCTGCAGCGGCCGCGGATCGCTTGATCTGCTCATTGAGAAACTCTTCCGCCTCCGAATTTGCAGACTTCCCGGAGTCCCCGAGGCGGGCGGAGTCTTCCAGCGGGGCCGTTAATCCCTCCGTAGACTGCGGTACGGCAGTGGCGATCGGTGCGTTCAACCGAACGCTCGATGTTTGCTCTGCGCCGGCCCCGGATTCGGGCAGAACGGTGCTGGCGAAAAGAATGGCCAGCAGGACAGGCAGCATCATACGAACAGTGATCATGACCGAACCTGGGGTGAACGTTTTAGTCTTCAAGGTGGAACGATAGGTTTTCACAACTCCAGTTGCGAATTCCGAGCGTCTCCATTCGCCAGATTCCTGAAGACCTTTCGGCCACGTTTCAAACTCATTCCCTGGCAAACTTATCGGGGACTCGCCCAAATTCTGAGCAAACCGAAGAACCCTGGGGAGGAATTAGGCGGGATGGGGCTCCACCATGAACGTTTCGAGACCGAGGGAAAACCGAAGGTCAATTCCCTGCAGGATCACTACGACCGAAACAAACAGATCCATGAGACTGTCCTGAAATGCAAGATTCGAATCACAAATGCAACACGCCACGAAATCCCGAACTAGGGTTCTTCTGCCCGCTCCTGGTGTTCCCGTGACTTGAGCAGTTGACCATCGACTCTCTCTGGCAGAGTGATTCTTATGCCCCTGCAGACTTTCAATTATCGCCTCATTACCCGCAGTGACTTCGACGGCCTCGTCAGTGCCGCGTTGCTGCGTGAACTACAGATGCTCGACGACATTATGTTCGTGCATCCAAAGGATATGCAGGACGGTCTGATTGAGGTCACTTCGCGTGACATTATCACGAATCTGCCTTACGTCGCCAGTTGCCATCTTTGCTTTGATCATCATGCCAGCGAAGCGATTCGTAACGGCCAGACAATTCGCCAGAACTACATTCTGGACCCTGATGCCGATTCAGCCGCTCGAGTCGTTTACAACTATTTCGGTGGGGCGGCTCGCTTCCGACATATCAGCACCGAGATGATGGAAGCGGTCGACAAGTGTGACTCCGGCCGATTCTCTCGCGAAGACATTCTGTCCCCAAAGCGATGGGACCTGCTGAACTTTGTGATGGATCCTCGGACCGGACTTGGTCGATTCCGGGATTTTCGGATTTCTAACTATCAACTGATGATGGCTCTGGTGGATTATTGCCGCAGCCACACGATCGAAGATATCCTCCATCTTCAGGATGTACGGGAACGAGTAGACCTTTACAACAGTCAGCGATCAGACTACTGCGACCAGGTGGCTCGCTGTTCCGGAATCTACGGCAACGTGGCAGTGATCGACCTTCGCTTTGAAGAAGTGATCTACTGTGGCAATCGCTTCCTGTCTTATGCATTGCTGCCCGAGTGCAATGTGTCAGTGCATCTGCTGAGAAGCCGGCAGCCCGGCATGACCGTGCTGGCTGTTGGCAAGTCGATCCTGAATCGAACCAATCCTGTTGAAGTCGGCCAACTGATGCTGAAGCATGGCGGCGGCGGTCACTCTGCAGCCGGAACATGTCAGATTCCATCCGACGATGCCGATGCATTGCTGCCGGAAATTGTCGAAGCCCTGAATCAGAGCATCGACATTATTGCGGAGAATCCTCTGCTGGCGGCATTGGCCCGATAACACCAGCGCATAAAAAACGGCTGTCCGACGTTGCCATCGGACAGCCTGGGAGGATTGATCAGTGGATCGCTCCAAAGATCAGCAGTGACTCCCGATCCAGTCACCTCCTGACGAGGCAGATGAACCGCACCGTTTTGGGATGACTGGCTCAATCAAACATCAATCAGATCTTCACAGCCTTGACGGTGCGAATGATCTCAGCAGCAACTTTGTAAGGGTCAGCGTTAGACGCTGGGCGTCGATCTTCGAGCCAGCCCTTCCAGCCATTCTGAACAGTCGCTACTGGAATACGGATAGAAGCACCGCGGTCAGAAACGCCGAAGCTGAACTTGTCAATCGACTGAGTTTCGTGCTTGCCGGTCAGACGCAGATGATTGTCCGCACCGTAGACGGAGATATGCTCTTTGATTCGTGGAGCAAATCCGCCACAGATCTTCTCGTAGGTTTCCTTGCTGCCGCATGTGCGGAGCACGGTGTTTGAGAAGTTGGCGTGCATGCCGGAACCGTTCCAGTCCGAATCACCCAGTGGCTTGCAGTGCCAGTTGATGGACAGGTCGTACTTTTCAGCAGTTCGCTCGAGCAGATAGCGAGCCACCCAGACTTCGTCCCCGGCGCGCTTGGCACCTTTGGCGAAGACCTGGAATTCCCACTGTCCTGTCGCAACTTCTGCGTTGATACCTTCAACATTCAGACCGGCCTGAAGGCACAGGTCGAGATGTTCTTCAATCAGCTCTCGGCCGAAGGCATTCTTCGCACCGACTGAGCAATAGTATGGACCCTGTGGAGCTGGGTATCCGCCAACCGGGAAGCCGAGTGGCAAATTGGTTTCGCGATCCCACAGGAAGTATTCCTGCTCAAAGCCGAACCAGAAATCGTCGTCATCGTCTTCGATCGTTGCGCGACCGTTGGAGTCATGAACCGAACTGTCTGGATTCAGGACTTCTGTCATGACCAGAAACGCGTCGGAGCGACCTGGATCTTCGAAGATTGCGACTGGCTTCAGCAGGCAGTCAGATGATCCACCCGGAGCCTGATTTGTTGAACTGCCGTCGAAGCACCAAACTGGGCATTCTTCGAGCGTACCACCAAAGTCCTTGATGATCTTGGTCTTGGAACGCAGTACCTGAGTAGGCTTTGTTCCGTCCAGCCAGATGTATTCTAATTTTGACTTCGCCATTCTCTGCTTACTCCTCCCGGAAAAACCTGTGACGTTACGGCTCACTGAAATCGTCGGTCACTGCGGACAGAACAACAGCGTTCTGCTTCCTCCGACAACCGCGCACTACTCTTGCTTCCCGTAACTGAAGCGACCTCCTGGTCAGGACCTCCGGGCGGTGCCTTACGCCGACACCAAAAACGTTCTCGCCCGTTCTTAATCACTGCAACCAGACGTTCCCCTAGGATCGACCGACTGCAGAGATTCCCAGCAACCGTGCTAATTATTTGAGCAGCACTCCCGCAATTATCGTGGTTAACTGCGAGTTCCAACATTTTTAGCATCCGCTATGCCAATTGCACGCTGACTGGCGGCCTGTTCCGAACAAAGATCGAATCTGCTGGACTCCAGCGACACTGAACCGCTGAATAGCTTGGGATCCCGGTCAAATTCGCAGCAGGAGGAATTTTTTAGGAGCTCGGAAGTGCACTGCTGCACTGTCGAGAATTCACTGTCGAATGTTGGCCGTGTACTACGCGTTCTCGTTTAATAGCGAGCCGCAGACGTGGGTGAAATCGCGGCGACGCCTGCGGCCTGCCGTTAAGCGATTAAATCAACTGACTGCGAGCGGAACGGGTTCAGGAATTTCCCCGAGTACCACACTCTTCACTGCGCACTCTTTAGGTCTGGCCGCAGCTTTTGAGCATCGCGAAGATAAACGTGCTCAATTTCTTTCGGCGTTCGCTCGGAGTTGATATGCAGGAGTACTCGAATGCAGCGTGGCATTGAACCCGGAACCGGGATTTCCTGAGCACACAAGAGCGGAACCTGACTCATCCCCATCGCCCGCGCGGCTTCCGCGGGGAAGGCGGAGCAAAGGTCTTGAGTCGTTGTGAAAACCGCTGAGATCACTTCATCAAAGTCAGTGATCTGATTGCGGCGAAGCAGTTCTTCCATCAATTCCCGTGCCGCCGCACGAATCAAGGCCGGATCGTCAGACTCAACAGTGGTTGCCCCACGTACGCCACGAACCGCCATGAACCGATGCTCCGGATGATAACGCGAAAATCTTAGGATGACGGGGAGCCTGAATTCCCCGTGCAAAGCAATCACTGACTTTGTCATGCAGGCTGAGGGATTCTGATGAATTGCTCAGAAGCCGCAAGTTCGACAAGCAAAAAGCCCCTGAAATCCCTGAGTTCCGGACACCTGGCGAGCGGCTGGGCGTCAGCCCTCCGTGTCTTGTTCCACCTGCCGCACTATTCCATCCCACTTCACGCCGTCATCGTCATTGATTTACTTCTCAACAATCTGACAGGGCCGCACAGGGAGGGCTGACGCCCTGCCGCTCACCGCGGCTATGTTTGGGTCTCAAGTTTGCGGGGTTCTGCCGCCCCCGAAGAACGAACTTGCAGTTTATAGGTGCCATTGCTACCGTGCCCGCTCGTTTGTCCGCCGAATCGGTCTCCGGTTGCGGTGCGCGCTGCGAGCGGTCAGTTCTGGCCGTGGATTTTGGGGGCTCTGTAACGAGAATGTCTCGGGCAGATTTCGCCTCGTCGAATTGGGGACTCGGTGCTGAAAGGTTTCAGCGATCGGCGTCGCCTGATTCGCCTTTCAACGTCGGCTGTGACGGGTCTCAGCCTATCTAAATTCTTGAGGTTCAATTCGATGGCAAAAGCAAAGTACGTTTACACTTGGGGTGATGGCAAGGCGGATGGCGACGGCTCAATGAAGGCGTTGCTCGGCGGCAAGGGCGCGAATCTCGCGGAAATGACCCGCATCAACCTCCCAGTGCCTCCCGGATTCACCATCACGACCGAAGTATGCACCTACTTCTACGCGAACAAGAAGTCCTACCCGAAGGAACTTCAGAGCCAGATGGAAGCTGGCGTCAAGAACATGGAAAAGATCATGGGTTGCAAGTTCGGTGATGCGAAGGGCATGCCGCTGCTTGTTGCCGTTCGCTCCGGCGCCCGCGACTCCATGCCGGGAATGATGGATACCATTCTGAACCTCGGTCTGAATGACGACACCGTTCTTTCCCTTTCTGCTTCAACCAAGAACGAGCGATTCGCGTGGGACTGCTACCGCCG
>CAIJTV010001373.1:0-3564 GCA_903823635.1 uncultured Planctomycetaceae bacterium | reverse complement strand
GATGCATTTGGCACATGTCACCGCACCGACGCTTCGATGGTTGCCGTTCCGCAGGCCATGGTCGGCAAACCACGCGTCGTTGGTTTTCTCGTGCAGAAGGAAGTCAGGTACCTCTCCGATGCCATCGCGAATCCTAAGCGACCATTCATTGCCATTCTTGGCGGTGCCAAAGTTTCTGACAAGATCAACGTCATCAAGAATCTGCTCACGGTCTGCGACAAAGTTCTGATCGGTGGAGCCATGGCTTACACGTTTGCGGTCGCCAAGGGTGGAAAAGTAGGCAGGAGCCGTGTTGAACTGGACCGTGTTGAACTGGCCAAAGAACTGATGGCGGCTGGCGGTGATAAGCTGGTCCTGCCATTGGATACTCATTGCGGTGACGCTTTCAACGGCAACTGCAACAAAGTTGTGGTTAAAGCCGGAGAGATTCCGGACACATTTGAAGGCTTCGATATCGGGCCGGAAACCGCAAAGCTTTACGCGGCCGAAGTTGCTAAAGCCGGCACCGTAGTCTGGAACGGGCCAATGGGGGTTTTTGAAATGTCGCCGTTCGACGCAGGGACTCGAGCCGTCGCAGAAGCGATTGCAAACAGCTCCTCGACCAGCATCATCGGTGGTGGTGACAGTGCTGCGGCAATTCAGCAATTGGGTTTTGCGGACAAAGTTTCACACGTCAGTACGGGCGGCGGAGCCAGTCTGTCCATGCTTGAAGGTGAGAAATTCGCCGCGGTTGAATTGCTCGACGAAGCGTAATTACGCCCTGTTTTCCGGGGATGTGGAGGGATTTAGTTGCTGAGCAGCGGAGCCTTCAGGGTTTCTGAAAGTGCTGTTTGACAAACGTCCCTCCGCCACTGTAAAACGGGTGGCCTGCGGAACATGTAACTCATGTTCAGGCGGTAGTGAATTCGGTGACCTTGATCAGGATGTCGATCAGGGAATTTTTTCCGGCACGGCGCACATGAAGGCCGGGTGATCGCGGAAGACCTCGATCGAGGGTTGCCTCAATCCTGGCCGCGTTCGGAAGTAGTCGTTTTTTGTGGCAGTGTTCCGCTGCGAGGCGTATCCCAAATGAAGCGATTGATTGCGATAATATTGACAATTGGTGTTTTTGTGGCCTCATCCGGCTCAGCCAGCGCTTGCTGCCTTTGGCCTTTTGGCGGATGGTGGGGAGCTGGTTACGGTGGCTATTACAGCGCCGGGTACGCTCCTTATGTTCCACAGATGGGCTATTACTCAGCCGGTTATGCTCCCTCGGACTGCTGTGCTCCGGCCTGCTGTGATCCTTGTGGTGCTGGCGGTTGTAGTTCAGGCTCATGCGTAGGGACCAACCCTTCCGGAAGTCTGAAGCCGGAAACGGATACGAACTTCGAAAAGGGCACGAAGGAAAACGACACCTACGACGAATTTGACCGAGCACCATTGCGACGTCGCCAGGATGATCCGGATCGGACGCTTGATCCCGCCGATTCGCAGGCTCGGAAACGTCCGGTTGATCCGGATCCTGTTGATGATTTCCGCTCGCGTCCCATGGGCGGTACCGCGGCTGATGATCCTTCCTTCGAATTGGATCCCGCTGGAGAACAGATCAAGAATAAGCCTCCAATGGATGATCCGGCGGTTGATATCCCGCCAGTGGATTCTGCAGATCCAGCGGCCCCAATGATCGATCCCGCACCGGGCACAGGTAACACAGATTCGTTCCTGGATCTCGACAAAAAGGCGAATGGTTCAACTAAGGTTGAGGAGCCTGAAAGTTCTTTGCAGACGTTCTCCAGCACGTTCAATGAAGTTGTCGCTCCAAAGCGATTGGCGTCTCGATCACTTCCAGCCACTGGCTCCAAAGCGAAGATTTCTTTCGCGGGCAAGTCGTCAGACGATAAGTCGCAGACGAATGTTCCAGTGCGATGGATCTCTATTCCGATGCCGGAAGGCAACGTTCGGCTGTAATCAGTCAATTTGTTCTTGAAGAACGAGCGATAAAGAATGATGGCCCGGCGGATGATTCCGACCGGGCTTTCTTTTTCAATGGCCCGCTGCAAAGCTAAGCCCAGAAATGCCGGCGAGCGCACCCGTCCGTGCCGCGTTCCGGAAGTAAGCAGTTTTAAGTAAAAAAATGATTGGGCAAAAAACACTGTCATCTTTTTGCCCAATCATTTTTTTCCCATGACGCTTTCGTTCAATAATCAATCTTAGCCCGGCAGCGGGGCGTTGTTTTTTTGTTGCGGTTCGGGGCCGGGAATGGTTTCTCCCTACCTGCGGCCTTCAACGTGTTTCTCCGTATCGACTTGCTGGAATCGACTTATGCATTCCGAAACGCCTCGTTTGCTCGCCTTCGTCTGCGATCGGGAGTCGCGTATCAAATCGCTGGCGGTCCATGCCGGACTGAGTGCTGATTTCTCAGAAGGACACTCATTACTTGACGCCATTACGCTCATCGGATCCAGCACCGATCTGCGGCAGCTCTGGCTGGAAATGATTAACGGTCGATTCAGTATTCAGGGGGAAACGGATGTTTTACTGACGTCCAATGACCCGCCAATGCGAATGCTCTTTCATGCCATACCGCTGCACAAAGGGACCGACGAGGGCATGTTTCTTGTCACTCTGTGTTCCGGAGTTCAGGTCATTAGTGCCGGCCCCGACGAAGTGGCACGCAGTCGCGCTGTTATGGAAACAGCCGTGGATTCGATTGTCACGATCAACTCCACGGGGATCATCTGCTCCGTGAATCCGGCCGTGGTCCGAATGTTTGGCTATCTGGAGACGGAGCTTGTGGGGCGAAACGTCTCGATGCTGATGCCCGAACCCTACAAAAGCGAACACAACTCCTACATGTCACGTTATCTGGAGACGCGAATACCATCGATCATCGGCATCGGACGCCAGGTTGTGGGGCGGAAAAAGAACGGTCGTGAGTTTCCCGCCCATCTGGCCGTGAGCGAATTCACCGTGCTCGGCGTGCGTTTCTTTACTGGCATTATTCGCGATTTGAGCGAACTGGAACGAGTTCAAAAGCAACTGCTGCAGTCCGAACGTCTGGCCGCCATTGGGCAGATGGTGACCGGGTTGGCTCATGAAAGCCGCAATGCCCTGCAGCGTGCTCAGGCATGCCTGGATATGTTGTCACTGGATCTCCAGAACAGCCCCGAACAGTTGGATCTCGCGCGCCGAACGACCACTGCGTTGCAGGATCTGCACCGACTGTATGAGGAAGTTCGCAGTTACGCGGCTCCGATCCATCTCGAATATCGTCCGTGTGAGCTGTCGACGATCTGGAAGAAGGAATGGGAGAATCTTGCGACCGTACGTCGAGACAGAATGATTCAACTGATTGAAGCCGAGGGCAATCAAACTATTTCCTGCGAAGTGGATGTACATCGCATGGAGCAGGTCTTCCGTAACATCCTCGAGAACGCCATTCACGCCTGCGGTGAAACAGGCGTGATTACGATCCGCTCGTCAATCACCGAGTGGCAAGGAGAACCCGCCGGACGGATCGCCGTTCAGGATGATGGCGTCGGGCTGACTCCCGAAATTGCTCAACAGGTCTTCGAACCATTCTTT
>CAIJTV010001372.1:0-8263 GCA_903823635.1 uncultured Planctomycetaceae bacterium | reverse complement strand
CGAGAAATGGTGCTCCCGGGGATTCTGGCGATTGCCGGACCTATGGTCGTTGGGTTCCTCGGTGGCGGAGAAATGCTGGGCGGACTTCTGGCTGGCGTCACAGTCAGTGGAGTCATGCTGGCCATCTTCCAGTCCAATGCCGGTGGTGCCTGGGACAATGCCAAGAAGATGATTGAAGGCGGAGTCACAATCAATGGCGTCGACTACGGTAAAGGCAGTTCTGTCCATGCCGCAGCCGTCGTTGGTGATACCGTCGGCGATCCGTTCAAAGATACTTCCGGTCCATCGCTCAATATTCTTCTGAAGCTGGTTTCGGTGGTGGCTCTCGTGATCGCACCATGGATCGCTGTAAAGGCAGAGGTACCGCCAGTTCCTGAAACTCCAGCAGCGGTTGCCCCGGTAGAAACGCCGGAAGCTCCGGCAATCTGATCGATCACCGAATCTCGATTCGTTTCAATCACGATGCAACGGTGAGTGGACTCCTGGAATTCCACCACGATTGCATCGTGTTTGTCGTTTGTGCCTGTAACAATTGGTTACCGTTTGTCCGCCTAAGTTTTGTTCATGCATACCCATCTGGTCATTTCGTCTGATGTTCACATTTATTGATCTCTTCGCCGGAATCGGTGGCCTTCGTCTGGGACTGGAAGCCGCCGGTGGAGAATGCGTATTCTCATGTGAGATCGACCGGTATGCTCAGAAAACCTATCAGCATTGGTTTGGTGAGCAGCCTGCTTCAGACGTCACGCACTACACATCCGGCGAAGGCGTTCCGGATCATGATCTGCTGGCCGCCGGGTTTCCGTGTCAGCCATTTTCGATCGCAGGTGTCTCCAAGAAGAACAGTCTCGGTCGAGCCCACGGGTTTCACGACAAAGCTCAGGGCACTCTATTTTTTCATTTGGCCAATATCATTGAAGCCAAGCGTCCGTCGGCTCTGCTGCTTGAGAACGTCAAGAATCTGCGTTCCCACAACAAAGGCGACACCTGGAAAACGATCTCCGATCGTCTGAACGAACTGGGCTATCAGGTTTTCGACAAGACTATCGATGCGGCCAGCTACGTGCCTCAGCATCGGGAGCGAATTTTCATCGTAGGCTTTCGACGCGATGTGTTCGGCGACAATATTCCCTTTCGATTTCCCGAACCACCAGAAGGGAAACGCCCAAAGCTGTCGGATGTGCTGGAGAAGGAATCAAAGGTTCCGGAGAAATATATCCTGACTGAACATCTCTGGAACTACCTGCAGCAGTATGCGATCAAGCATCAGCAAAAAGGTAACGGCTTTGGCTGCAGCGTGGCTGATCGCAAGGGGATTACTCGAACCCTGAGTGCTCGCTATTACAAAGACGGCTCCGAGATCCTGATCCCGCGCGGCGAAGGCAAAATTCCTCGAAGATTGATGCCACTGGAAGCCGGACGACTCATGGGTTTCCCCGAAGAACTTATCAGAAAACAAGTCGTTTCCGACACTCAAGCCTACCGCCAATTCGGCAACGCCGTGGTTCCCAAAGTGGCCGAAGCCGTGGCACACCAGATCGCGGAAGTTCTGGCGAGTCGCAGGGTACGAAGGTAGCCCTTTTTTTGACTGCGGCAGCCTGCTGCCGCTTTGGTGCAGGCAGCCTGCTGCCAAACAACGGGCTTGGAGCTCGTTCAGTTCAGAAAGGTTGTCCACAGCAGGCAGTGGATCGGAAAGCTGCAGCAGGCTGCAGCTTTCCAAACGGGATTATGCACGGAACCAGCCGCTGCGTCAGCTTTCCTTGACCCAGTCCTGAATGGCTTTGACGCTTGGATTCGGCTGGTCGCGGAGAGCTTCCAGAGCATCCACGACAGCAGAACAGCCAGGCATCGTCGTGACGCAGGGAACTCCGTAGGTCACCGAGGCCGCTCGAATCTTGCCTTCGTCCGTGCGAGCACCTTTGCCGCTTGGAGTATTGAAGATCAAATGGATCTCTCCATTGGCCATCAGGTCCAGCAGATTTGGTCGCCCTTCCTGAACTTTGCGGACGACTTCCACGTCAATGCCCGCCTCCTGGAATACTCGAGCTGTTCCACTGGTGCAGACGATCTGGAAACCCAGTTTTTTTAACCGTCGAGCTGGCTCGATCATCCGCAACTTATGGCTGGCAGCCATGCTGATGAAGACTTTCCCCTTCATCGGCAAGCGAGAACCCGCTGCGAGCTGTGCCTTGGCAAAGGCCAGAGCGAAGTCGGCATCGATGCCCATCACTTCACCAGTTGATCGCATTTCCGGGCCGAGGACAATGTCCACGCCCGTGAAGCGATTGAACGGGAACACGCTTTCTTTGACCGACGTGTACTTCGGCACGATCTCTTTGGTGAAGCCTTGCTCCTTCAAAGAAACCCCAACCATCACCTTGGCAGCAATCTTCGCCAGCGAGTGACCGATCGCCTTCGACACGAACGGTGACGTTCGGCTGGCACGAGGATTCACTTCCAGCACGTAAACCTTTGCACTGCTGTTATCGCCATCCATCTTTACGGCGAACTGAATATTCATCAGTCCTCGAACCTGCAACGCACCGGCCAGAGCGACCGTGGCCACGCGAATTTCATCAACAACTTCTTTCGGCAGCGAATACGGAGGAAGCGCACAGGCGGAGTCACCCGAGTGAACTCCGGCTTCTTCGATGTGTTCCATGATTCCGCCGATGACTGTGATCTCGCCGTCCGAAATCGCATCAACGTCAACTTCGATTGCGTCTTCCAGAAACTTGTCGATCAGAACCGGCTTGTCCGACGAAACATCAACAGCCTCGGTCATGTACGACTCCAGCGTCTGCTGGTCGTAACAGATCACCATCGCACGGCCACCAAGAACATAGCTGGGGCGAACCAGAATCGGATAGCCGATTCGAGTCGCAGCGGCGCGGGCTCCTTCGATGTTGGTGGCGATGCCGTTAGGTGGCTGATGCAGGCCGAGTTTGTCCAGAATGACCTGAAAGCGCCCGCGATCTTCCGCCGCGTCGATGCTGTCGGGACTCGTTCCAATAATATTTACACCCGCTGCTTCCAGACCACGCGCCAGATTCAGAGGCGTCTGTCCGCCGAACTGAACAATCACGCCATCCGGCTGCATGCGATCGCAGATGTTAAGAACGTCTTCAATCGTGAGCGGTTCAAAGAACAGATAGTCCGATGTGTCATAGTCCGTCGAAACCGTTTCCGGGTTCGAGTTGACCATGATGCTTTCGATGCCCAGATCTTCCAGAGCAAATGAAGCCTGACAGCAACAATAGTCGAACTCAATTCCCTGGCCGATACGATTGGGACCACCGCCCAGAATCATGATGCGTTTCCTGCCGGGAGTCTTCGGCGGAGTTTCGTCTTCCTGCTCATACGTTGAATAGTAATAAGGTGTATGCGCTTCGAACTCCGCCGCACAGGTATCAACCTGCTTGAACGTCGCTACGATGCCCATGCCCTTGCGACGCACACGCACTTCCATCTGTGAACAGTCCCACCAGTACGCCAGCTGAGCGTCTGAGAAACCGTTTTCTTTGGCGCGACGCATGAGGTCGACGGACGCTTCTTCGAGTCGACTGATGCCGCGAATTTCATTCTCGAGCGTAACAAGTTGCTCCAGATTTCGCAGGAACCAGGGGTCGATGTCGCAGATACTGTGAATCTGTTCAACCGACATCCCAAACTTCAGGGCATAACGCAGATAGAAGATGCGTTGCTCGTTCGGAATCGCCAACTTGCTTTGGATCTCGTCCTTCGTCGGCTGATTGATGGTTCCCCACAAATCCTTCTTGCCACCGCCCAAACCGAAGTGACCAATCTCCAGACCTCGCAGCGCCTTCTGCAGAGATTCGCGGAAGGTCCGGCCGATCGCCATCGTTTCGCCCACGGACTTCATCTGGACAGTCAGGGTTGGATCGGCTTCCGGAAATTTCTCGAATGTCCAGCGAGGAATCTTCGTAACGACGTAGTCAATTGTCGGCTCAAAGCAGGCCAGTGTCTCGCGGGTAATATCGTTAGGAATTTCATCCAGCCGATATCCCACAGCCAGTTTGGCCGCGATCTTCGCGATTGGAAATCCAGTTGCCTTCGACGCCAGCGCTGAAGAGCGACTGACGCGAGGATTCATTTCGATCACGGTCATACGACCTGTGTCGGGATTGATTGCAAACTGAACATTGGAGCCGCCGGTTTCGACCCCGATCGCACGCATGACCGCAATCGTGGCATCTCGCATCCGCTGGTACTCTTTGTCCGTCAGAGTCTGAGCAGGAGCAACGGTTATGGAGTCGCCAGTGTGCACGCCCATCGGATCAAAGTTTTCGATCGCACAGATGATGACGACGTTGTCGGCGTTGTCACGCATCACTTCCATCTCGTACTCTTTCCAGCCGAGAATGGATTCTTCCAGCAGCACTTCGGTGATTGGCGACAACGCCAGGCCGCGGCGCACCTTATCTTCGAACTCTTCAATATTGTAAGCGATCCCACCGCCGGTGCCGCCCAGTGTAAAGCTGGCGCGGATAATGATCGGAAGGCCGATATCTTTGACGGCTTCCCGAGCTTCTTCCATCGTATGCACGGTATGGCTGCGAGGAACATCAAGGCCGATACTCAGCATGATCTGCTTAAAGGTATCTCGTTCTTCGGCCCGCTTGATGACCTCTTCTTTCGCGCCGATCATTTCGACGCCGTATTTTTCCAGCACGCCGTTGCGAACCAGATCCATCGCGGTATTCAAACCCGTCTGTCCACCCAGCGTGGGGAGAAGAGCGTCAGGGCGTTCCTTGCGAATGATCTCTTCAACATACTGCCACGTGATCGGTTCGATATAGGTGCGGTCGGCGGTATCCGGATCCGTCATGATTGTGGCCGGATTGGAATTCACCAGAACGACTTCATAACCGTCCTCGCGAAGAGCTTTGCAGGCCTGAGTTCCCGAATAATCGAACTCGCAAGCCTGGCCAATCACGATCGGTCCGGAACCAATGATCAGAATCTTCTTGATGTCGTTTCGACGTGGCACTTTTCAGTGGTCCTTCCAGTGGCGAAATACAGCGATGCGGATGGCGATCCGCCTGTAGCGCAAAAAGCGCGCAAAATTTGGAGCAGGGTAACAGCAATTCCCCGCCGTTCAAGAACGCCGCACCCAATGTCCCAAACGAAGCCCTGGAATGCGCAGAACAGGCCCTGTTGTCTCAGTTTTGGTCAAACTTCCTGAGGGCGTCGATTTGTGACGATCTTCGAAAGCTGGCAAAACGTTGAATGGGTTCGCGAGAAAGCCCGTATTTCAACAATCGCCGAATTGGTATTTGACGGGAATCGTGATTATTCTGTTGTTGGTCACGATCGTGGTGTCGATCGGAACGAAATGTCCGGCGAACACCCGGCCTCAATTTATGCCGCCCGAAGACTAACATCGCTCTCCAGCAAGTTTTTTCTCTGTGCTGCGACTGACTTCTCTCCTGCTCTTTGCGGATACCTGTCTGAATGTCCCTGCCAATTCTGTTTGCTGACGTGTCACTTGGGTTTTGGGGACAGACTTTTGGTACTCCGGACCTGATCGTCATTGGAATGCTCGTCCTGCTGGAAGGCGTTCTTTCGATCGATAACGCGTTGGTGCTGGGTCTGCTGGCCAAGCGAGTTCCCAAGCACCTGCAGAAACGTGCTTTGACATACGGTTTGATCGGTGCGTTTGTCTTTCGAGTCATCTCGATTGCGTCCGTCAGTTATTTGCTGAAGTGGCGAATTGTGAAGCTCCTGGGAGGCGGCTATCTCGTCTACATCGCGGTCAAGCACCTGTTTTTTGAGTCAAAGGAAGAGGCTGAGCAGACGGTGAGTATTGATGCTCAGGGGGACCCCGAACTGCGTGACTCGGTCACCGGCGCGGCCCTGACGGATGCTCAGGAGATGGTGGAAATTCAGGAACGTGTTCCTGTCCCGATACCGGAAGAGGACCTCCGAGCAGGCAAGAGTTTCTGGATGGCGGTCGCCGTCATCGAACTGACAGACATCGCCTTTGCTGTGGACTCCATTCTGGCGGCGATGGCATTCATTCCTGCCGTTCCTAAAGATATGCCAGCCGATTCGACCAATCCCAAGCTTTGGGTTGTCGTAGCGGGCGGTTTCATTGGTCTGATGCTGATGCGTGTCGCGGCCGTAATGTTCATCAAGCTGCTGGAGAGATTCCCTCGCTTTGAAACTTCGGCCTATCTGCTTGTGATCGTGATTGGACTGAAGCTCCTGGCTGACTGGGGATTGAATTCGGAAACCAACCCGCACATCATCGACTTCCACAGTTACACGCGCCCGGAGTTCTGGATCTTCTGGATCTCGATGGCCACCTGCCTTGGATTTGGTTTTCTTCCGAAGAAGTCTCACGCCGTTGGCACTACGAAGTCAAACACATGAAACTTCGTCGGCTGCCTGAGGACTTTCAGGTTGAGGAACTCACGCAGATTAGTCCGGACGGTGGGCCGTTTGCTTTCTATCGACTGACGAAGACATCGATCGGTACTCCCGAAGCGGTGAACGCCATCGTCGAAAAATGGAAGATGCAACGCAAACGCATCAGTTACGGTGGACTCAAAGATCGTCATGCGGTCACGGTACAACACCTGACCATTCATAATGGTCCTCGCAAATCGCTGCGACAAAACTCGTTTGAGCTGGAATATCTCGGTCAAGTGCGAGCACCGTTTACGCCGGCCGACCAGGATGGCAATCGGTTTCAGCTTGTGCTGCGTGATATGACAGCGGACGAGATCCAGCGTGCAGAAGCCGCGATTGCTCAGGTTCAAAGCACTGGCCTGCCAAACTATTTCGACGATCAGCGATTTGGTTCACTGGGTGTGTCCGGCGAATGGATCGCTCGTGCCTGGTGTCTGGGAAACTGGGAGCGAGCACTCTGGTTGGCGCTGGCGGATCCTCATGTGAATGATCCTTCCGCAGAGAAACAGCAGAAGGCTCTTCTTCGCGAACTATGGGGACAATGGCCCGAATGTCAGCAGCAACTGGATCGCTCTTCGCGTCGCAGCATCGTGACCTATATGTCGGACAAGGTGAAGGTTGGCAAAGATCCAGACTACCGCGGCGCACTGGCGCGAATCAGTGTGGACTTGAGAGGTCTCTATCTGTCGGCGTTTCAGTCGGCCTTGTGGAATCGACTGCTGACTCGCTTCCAGGATGCTGTTTGCGATCCCGGTTCGCTGCAGCCGTTCGATTTGCTCAGTGGTCGTTGCGTCTTTCCGATGAACCCCGGTACGCAAGAGATCGAGACATTGCTGCAGACCGAACTTCCGTTGCCCTGTGCGAGGATTGAGCGTCCGGAAGGAATGATCGGAGATCTTCTCGACGAAGTATTGAAAGCGGAGCAAATCGAGCTGCGCGAAATCCGCGTGAAGTATCCTCGCGACAGCTTTTTCTCCAAAGGCCTGCGCCGCGCCATCATTCGACCGGCAGGACTTCAGTGTCAGACGTCTGATGATGACCTCCATCCGCAGCGGAGGAAGCTCACGCTGGCGTTTGAGCTTCCTCGCGGCAGCTATGCGACGATTCTGGTGAAACGACTGACTGAGGTGAGCTGATTGCCCGGCTCAGAGATCGAGTCACGCGCAAGTGTCTTCCCGGTTGCGAGAAGTGTACGTTTGATCCCACCCTATGGGGATATGCCGAATTTGGAGAGATCTCCAGCATTTCAGTGGCAGTCACCCGCGATCATAGCGCTACACCAAATGCCATACAGCCGTGATTCCTTTGTCGAGCAGCAGGAGCAAGTCATTGGCTATTTTTTCCATGACCCGCATACTGAACGGGATTTCAGGGCGAGTGAGTCCCGAGCGGGTGATGACGTTACGATGCGGGCGAGACGTTCAGTCTGCCTATATTATTGAATCAGCAAAATACGATCTTCACCTTTCTTTGGAGCGTCCGATCCCGGCTGGCGAAACCGTTGAATTCTCCGTTTCGACAGGCTTTCCAGTGGAAACGAAAATTTTCACCGGTGCCGTCCACTGGTCGATGTCTCACCGAGTGAATCCGGAAATTGGCGTGGCCGTTTCAGCCCCTGTGGCCCCGGAGTTGATCGTTGCTTCCCAGGGCTCACTGCGTAACGATATTCGTTACCCCTGCAAAGTCGCAGGAATGCTGGGGCTGGCTCAGGACAAGATGCTTAAACCCGCGACCGCGATTAACTACTCACGTTCAGGCATGTGCCTGCAGGCGACAGAGGGATTTGAGATCGGTCAGGAACTGCGATATGAATGGAGTTCCTGGGTGG
>CAIJTV010001371.1:0-8928 GCA_903823635.1 uncultured Planctomycetaceae bacterium | reverse complement strand
TGATGAAGAAGGACGAAGAGAGCAAGCTAACCGAGCAGGAAAAGCAGGCTCCCTTGGTGACGGAAAAATTCGAAACGTTGGAGGCACCGCGATGGAAATTGTTCGGAGGCAATTGGTCTCACACTCCCGGCAAACTTGAACAAAAGATGGATGGTCCGACGCGAGCTGCTCTGCGTCTGGTGGAAAAGTCGCCTCGCGATTTCGAGGCTTCAGTGCGATTTACGATTCTGGGAGGCAGTCAGTGGCGGAGCGTCGGGATCACGTTCGATGCGACTCAGCCAGATCCAACCCAGCCAGCCGCTGCCACTGACAGTGAGCAGAATGTTTATGTCAGTGCAGTCGCCGGCGGATCGAAGGTTCAGGCGGCCTGGAATCGCGGCGGTAACTGGACATATCCCGGTGGCGAAGCTGTTCGGTCGATGCCCATTGAACTCAATCGAACTTACACGTTGCGAATTCAGGTGCGAGACAATCTCGTCAACGCTTTTTTGGACGACGAGCCCGTGATCGCATGGGAATCACCTTTGCCCCGCACTGACGGCGCGTTGCAATTGATCACTTTCGACGCTCTCGTTGCTTTTCATGAAGTCACGATTAGTGCTCTGGATCCAAAGCGTCCGCTGCGAATGCCGGGCTCTGATCCTCTGAGCAGTCCTCAGACGCTCAAGATGGCTCAGACCGCGGCTGAAAGTGCTCGAGCCGATTTGAAAGTTGCTGAAGCGGCTTTGGTGGTTGCCGTGGCGGAGCTCGAAAGTACCCAAAAACGCGCAGATGCTCAGCGAGCAGAATGGGATCCAGCAGATACATCACGGCCGGAGAAATCGGCTGCCGCAATCATGGCAGAACGCCATGTTCAGGTGGAAAAAAATGCTCAGGCAATCCTGGTCGCTGAAAAATCACTGCTCATTGCTACCGGTGATAAGAAAGCGGCGGCGGAGAAGGCGGTTCAGGATGCTCGAACGGCTCACGAGAAATCACTCTCGGCATTAGAGGCCGAAATCAAACCTGAAGATAAGTTTACGAGAATGACCGGTGCCGCGTGGACGCCAACGCGGTTCTTCAATTCAGGGAAGGATGATCCCGAGGTCATGTTTTCTTCGACCAGCACGGGCCGAAGAACAGCACTGGCGAATTGGCTTACAGACCGCCGTAATCCTTTAACGGCGCGCGTGGCCGTCAACCATATCTGGACTCGGCATATGGGACAGCCGCTGGTGCCTACGGTCTTCGACTTCGGACGCAAAGGCACTCCGCCGGTTCATCAGGAGCTACTCGACTGGCTGGCTGCTGAGCTGATCGACAGTGGCTGGAGTATGAAGCACCTGCATGAGTTGATTGTTGAATCGGCTGTGTATCGCATGAGTTCCTCTGTGCGAACGTATGGAATTGCAGAGGGGGAGTTTGGGAGAAACGGAGATGGGGAGAGTACTGCATCGTCTCCTGATCTCCTTGTCTCCCCCTCTCCCAGTCTTATGAGCGATCCGGAGAATCGCTACTGGTGGCGACGAGTCCCGATCCGAATGGAATCGCAACTTGTGCGAGACTCATTGCTTTCGATGGCGGGAACTCTTGACTCGACAATGGGCGGACCATCCATCCCCGCTGATCAACAGGCGGCTTCCACTCGACGTAGTCTTTATTTCTTTCATTCGAACAACGACCGCAGTTTGTTCCTGACAACATTCGATGAAGCTCTGGTCAAAGACTGTTATCGGCGAGAGCAGAGCATCGTTCCTCAGCAGGCATTGGCATTGAGCAATAGTCAGCTGGCTTTGGATGCTTCACAACAGATCGCACAGCGATTCTCCAAAGGAGTCCATGAAGACGAAGATTTTGCTCGTATTGCGTTTCGAGTCGTTACCGGAATCAATGCTGGCGAGGCTGAAATCACTGCCAGTGTCTCGGCTCTGGAGTCGTGGAAAAAACTCTCCGGAGGTTCTCCGGAAACGGCAAGAGCAAATCTCATCTGGGCACTGATCAACCACAATGACTTCGTCACCCTGAGATAGGCCAGACTCGGAGAGTGGGAGATAGGGAGAAAAAGAGGCCGGGAATGAAGATTGTTCGACACACGGAATTGGATGTCTACAAGAAGGCGTTTTCGTTGGCGATGGAGGTTTTCGCGTTATCGAAGTCATTCCCGACAGAAGAACGATATTCCCTGGTTGATCAAATTCGCCGATCATCACGATCTGTCTGTGCGAACATGGCCGAAGCGTGGCGAAAACGTCGCTATGAAGCAGCGTTCATCAGTAAACTCAGTGACAGCGAGGCCGAAGCCGCAGAGAGTCAAGTTTGGCTTCAGTTTGCAGTCGAATGTGAATATGCCGATCGCGATCACGTGCGTCAGCTTTACAGCAGCTATGACGAAGTTGTCGCGATGATAGTTCATATGATTCACCATTCAGAAAAATGGACCCTCCCATGAAAAAACTCCCCTTCTCTCCCCATCTCCCTTTCTCCCCCTCTGCGTTTCGCTCCCCCTCTGCGTTTTCCCGCCGTTCCTGTCTTCTGAATTCCGCGATGGGCTTTGGCAGTCTGGCTCTCGGAGCTCTGTTGCAACGCGATGGTTACGCGCGCGATGGTGGTTGGGCTCCTCCAACCGGGCATCCTCATTCCGTGCCGAAAGCGAAGAGCGTTATCTGGCTGTTTATGAATGGTGGCCTCAGCCACATGGAGAGTTTTGATCCGAAGCCCATGTTGACGAAGTACGGCGGCAAGACGATTGCGGAGACGCCGTTTGCTGAGGCACAGGACCCGAAAAAACTGGCCATTGAACGGCTTGTTGTCCCCGACGGAAACGGCAATCAACGAAACTTGCTCTATCCGTTGCAGGTGGGATTTCGGAAGCACGGTCAAAGTGGAATCGAGGTCAGTGACTGGTTTCCTCACATCGCGAAGCACGTTGATAAACTGGCGATTGTTCGTTCGATGTGGACAACAGACAGCAATCACGGGGCTCAGACGCAATTTCATTCAGGACGTCATTCGAACGATGGAGATTTCCCCAATCTCGGCGCATGGGTTCACTATGGTCTTGGGTCGCTGAATGAGAATCTGCCGCAGTACATTTCGATTGGGAATCGAGAATACTGGAACAAACGCGACGGCCATTATCTTGGTCCTGCTCATGATGCGGTACCAATGCGCATAGATCCCAATAATCCACTGGACTTCAGTCGGCCTGAACGAGAATTCTCTCGGGATGCGCAGAAGATCGGGAGAGATCTCATTGGACAACTCAATTCTCTTCGAGGCGATGAGTATCCTCACGACCCCGCATTGGCCGCAAGGGTGGCTTCATATGAGCTGGCCTTTCGAATGCAGCAGTCTGTGCCGGAGGTTGTTGATTTCTCGAAAGAGACGGCAGAAACTCAGGATCTTTACGGAATCAACAATGCTCACAGCAAGAATTTTGGCATGCAGTTGCTCGCGGCCCGACGACTGGTCGAGCGCGGAGTGCGATTCATTCAGATTCAGCATGGGGCTGGCGGAGCCGGAGCCTGGGATGCTCATGGTGGCTTGAAAGCCAACCATACCAACAATTCACTGGCCGTCGATCAGCCGATCGGCGGCTTGCTGGAAGATCTGGATCGTCGAGGACTTTTGGACGACACGCTTGTTGTCTTCGCGACCGAGTTTGGCCGCACTCCGGGATCACAAGGATCTGACGGTCGCGATCATCATATCTTCGGCTTCTCTGTCTGGATGGCTGGCGGTGGCTTGAAGCGAGGAATCGTCCATGGAGCAACCGATGAAATCGGATTCCACGCGGCAGAGAATCGTCACTACGTCACCGACATTCACGCCACGATTCTGAAACAATTGGGGCTCGATTCACGGGAGATGGAAATCCCGGGACGCAAGCGACTTGATATTGATCATGGTGAACCGATCCATGAGATCATTGCCTGATTCTCCTCTCCCCTTGGACTGCGGCAGCCCGCTGCCGCTTTGTCGTTGGCAGCCTGCTGCCAACTAAAGAGATTGACGGTCATTCCCGCAGGTGGATCGTCCACAGCAGGCTGTGGACGGGAAAGCGGCAGCAGGCTGCAGCAGTCCAAAGGAGCAGCTCAGAAATGTTGTTGTCGCAACAGTTCTATCGTCGACAATTTCGGTTACCATTTTGCCGAGAGAGTACAAATTCTGCCCTGATGCCGATGCCAAAAGTCAGCGGCGATGGTGTTGAAGGTGCACTCATTATTCCCACATGCTGTTCGTATTCACATCCCCAGAGGAGTTTCCTGATGTCCGTTCGTAAGTCTACGCGTCGTCATTTTCTGCAGTCTGCTGCCGCAGCAGGAGCGGCGGCTGTCCTGGCTCCTTCGGCAAATCGAGCATTTGGCTATCAATCGGCCAACGATCGGCCAGTCTTTGCAACGATTGGGCTTCGAAACCAGGGCTGGACTATCACCAGCAAGTCGTTCAAGTTTGCGGACTTTGCGGCCCTGGCCGATGTTGATTCTAAGGTCCTCGGCGTCAACGTCGAGAACGTTGAAAAAGGCCAGGGCAAGAAACCGGATTCGTACAAAGACTACCGCAAGATTCTTGATCGAAAAGATATCGATGCGGTCATGATTGCCACACCTGATCATTGGCACACAAAGATCGCTGTAGAAGCGATGTATGCCGGCAAGGACGTGTACTGCGAGAAGCCGCTGACGCTCACAATTGCCGAGGGTAAGTTGATCGAGAAAGTGGTGAAGGAAACCGGCCGCGTGTTCCAGGTCGGTACAATGCAGCGTACGGAATCTGACCAGCGATTCCTTCAGGCTGTGGCTCTGGTAAAGGCGGGACGTATCGGCACCGTGAAACGAGTGACCTGCGGGATCAATGGGATGGACGCATCGCCTGTTATTCCAGTTGCTCCTGTACCGGAAGAACTCGACTGGGAATTCTGGCTCGGCCCAGCCCCGAAAGTTGATTATCGATCACTTCCAGAGATGCGAACCGGATACGGTGGTGGCGTACCTTTGCATAGCAACTGCCACTACGCATTCCGCAACTGGCACGAATACTCCGGTGGAAAACTCACTGACTGGGGTGCTCATCATGTTGATATCGCATGCTGGGCACTTGGTGCAACAGAAACCGGGCCAAGCAAGGTCACACCCGTCGAGTTTAAGCTGCCTGTGGAATACAAGGATGGCCATCCGGTTGTGAATGATCAGTACAACGCGGCGACGACTTTCAAGATCAAGGTCGACATGCCAAACGACGTTGAAATGATCATCACGAGCGAAGGTGACAATGGTATTCTGTTCGAAGGGACCGAAGGCCGCTTCTTCGTAAATCGTGGCAAGATCACCGGCCAGCCTGTTGAAGCCTTGAAAGACAAGCCTCTGCCAGAAGGGGCTATTGAAGCCGTCTACGGTGGTCCTGTCAGCGAGAATCATACGTCCAACTTTACGGACGCGATGAAGTCTCGAAAGCAGCCGATTTCAGACGTCTGGTCTCACAACCGAATGCTGGAAATCTGTCATCTGAGCAATATCGCGATGCGCCTGAACCGTCCTCTGAACTGGGATGCTGTCAAACGCGAAATCGTTGGAGATGATCAGGCCAACTCATTCCTGTCACGAGAGAATCGCAAGGGATATGAGATCAACATGTAGCCCAGGTTTTTGAAATGCGGTGGCCGAGTTCGCAGGAACTCGGCCACTTCTCGGCGATTTCGCGGGACGTGAGGCGGCCGAGGCCTTTCTGACAGAAAGGTCCATGAGCAACCACCTGCTGCCCCTTATTGTCGTCCGTCATGGGAACTTCGGATGGTTCAGGTGCCGGCGAAGGAATTCGAACGTGCCCTGCCCGTGAATCGTGTGCGGCCCATCGAAGAACTCGATGACGGCCCTGTCGACCAATCCCAATTGATCGTAATGACGGCGCACCTTGCCAAACTCCCCGGCGACCCATTCGCTGGGCTGACCTCCGTCGCGATGCCCCTCTTCGACCATAAACGGTCGTGGTGTCATCAGCATGGCGAGTTCTGCATAACTGGCCACATGCGCCAGGTTCCATTCAAAGACTTCATACTCCGACGTAAACAGATAGCTGAACTTCTCATTGTTCGATGCCATCGTGCGTGGCCAATCAGTGAAATCGCCGGAGCAAATTGACAAATTGTACTTTTCGACGAGAGGTGGAACGCGCATGGCCGTTTTGCCGCCGTAGGACAATCCGTAGAACGCGATCCGCGTGGAATCGACTTGAGGTAACGTGGCCAGCCAGTCCAGTGTTTGCTCATGCTGAGCGATGATGTAACTGAACAGGGAACGCTTTAAAGGATTCGACATGCGCTGCAATTGTCGAAACTTGTCTCCACCCCGATAAGGATTCTGCGGTGCGTAGACGATGTAGCCTTGCTTCACCAGTTCCTCGCTGAAGGATTTGTAGTATCGATAGTGTTCGGCTTCACGCGAGATCGTATCCATTGGCGTCCCGTCCAATCCGTGCTGGCATACAACAAGCGGGCGTTGCTCACCGTCCTTAATGTTGTTTGGAATCAAAAGAATTCCGCCAGCGATCAAATCTTCAAAAACGTCTAACACGATCTCATATCCGACATAAGCATCGTTAACGAGGATTCGTCGAGAGCGAGCTTGAGGCGACTTTCGTTCGTGCGGCAACTTGCCGATTAGCTCTGCATGAACCCATTCCCTCAACCGAGGTTCCTGATTCTTCCACTCATCGATTGCCGCTGGATCCAGACGCCAACGAGCATCGCGTACCTGGTGACTCTGGAGAAGCAGACTCTGAACATGAGCCTGCAATTCATCAATTTGCCTCTTCTCACGCGCCATAGCATCGCGAGTAACGAGTTCCGGCCCTCTATCCTGCAGTGAATTGGTGGCCCACGGCGTCGGCTGCTGGGCAAGTTGTTCCAACACATCGAGCCTTTCGGTAAAGGCTCGTAAGGCGTCCTCCGTGCCGGGAGAACTATCGCCGTTCTCACCGCTGACGATATGGGTGAGTTCGTCCAACTTGTCGTGCACCGCAAAGAACAGCTTTGCCCGATCGAGTTCTGCCTGAACAGATTCCAGTGGGCAGGTTCTGATCTCCCCGGGAGCGGCTACGTTCGTGCGACCTTTTCGGGCATTCGGCGGTCCTGCAACTTCAACAGCCCGACACGACTCGAGGATCAGTCTTCGTGGAGCGATCATTCCGGCCAGTTCCGCATCACCAAACTCGGTCAGTAGCCCCCAGACGTTCCGATAAATCGGTTCCTGCCAGACAGACTCTCGCTGCTGAAAATAGCCACTCACCCAGCAGGCCTGAAGTCGCGTGTCGATGGCCGCCGAGTAAAGTGCCAGGAGCCCACCTTCGCCAAAACCAATGACACCAATCTTCGGGTGAACTCCTATTTGATCCGGTGCCAACCGCTTCAACAGTTGCTCCAGCAAATCCGTTGCCGCGAGAACTTTTTGAACTTCGTAACCGATGATATGTCTTCCGACCTCAAAGGCCTGACGATAAAGAAACTCTCGATGCGGCTGATTCGTGAACACGATCTCCGAACGTCCTGAGTATTCATCACTTCGGCTAAGCAGCATCGGAATTGCGACAATGCAGCCAGCTTCTGCCAGACGGGGGACGATCTGAGCCGTTTCCGGCAGTCCCTGTTGCAGCCCGGAAAACATTTCCGGAGTCCAGTCTGCATCCGGCAATGCAACCACGGCTGCCCGAATGACTCGAGGAACAAAAAGCAATCCCTCGGCAGAGACACCTTCAATGACCGGCCACCGAACACGATGTACTGTGACCCCTGGACTCTTTGCCACAATGGATGACTGATTCAGGGTAGTAATCAGTTCAAAATCCTGGGGTCTCAGTGGATGAGAGGTTACGCGAATATCAACAGCCCCGATCAAGCTTTGGAAACGATTTCGATGATCCGTCAGGCTCTTCTCCAGTGTGACACCGGTGACCAAATCGTCTTTCCATCGTTCTGAGCGGAGCCGAGGAGATGCGGCTAACTCCCGTAGGCAAAACAGATTTAATCCCTCGACCATCATCTGATCGAGCGGTCGATCCACAGTCAGTGGAACTGTGTCGGAAAGGATCTCATCGGCCGCAGATGCCCTTGCGAGCAAGAATAATCCAAGAACGATTCCTTTCAGGATCATGGAAGGGGAGGAACCGCCTGATCTCTGTTCCGCACCGGGGCTCACCATGGAAGGGCTTTCTTTTGTTTTGTCTTATCCGGGCTGAGGTCGCAACTCGCCTCACGTCGTAAGCTTAACCTGTTCATGGAGAGGTGTCGTCCAGCCAGAAACAGGATTGCTTCCAAGATTGTCTTGGAACCATTGTTCTGGATTGAGCACGATGAAGAGCTCGATTCCCGTCTGAACTCTGATCAATCATCGCAGGATGATGCCTACTATTCTCGATACAGATTCGCATCTGTTTGTTGACGCCCGGTGCGGACCTAAAGAATTAATCGCAGTCCTCGGATTCACGAGTCTCATCAACTCAAAAACATAGAGGAATCGATCGATCGCATGAATTCCGGGGAAGCTAACGCAACGGATGGAATCGCGTATTTCAGCCCGACAGCACTGCAGCGAAACAATCGAGAGTTTAGCTGCCGCACGCGGCGACCGCACAATCCAGAAACTGCTAACTCTGGCCTCAGCAGCGTGAACGTCACACCGTGATGGACCTGAATTGCTGAACTCAGAAAGATTCGGAAGTCTGGCAATCTACGCGGGCCAAATCAAGAAGCGGCTCCTGGGGCCATCGCTGGTCGATCCGGTGCAAACGGTTCAGGCAATGCTGCCAAGGTCGGTAGCAGCATCTTTAACCAGACAGCGGCGTTTCATTTTACGAATCAAATCTTACGGAATATTTGTGCAGGACAGTCACTGCAATTGATGTAGAAACTTAACCGGGAACACATGATCAGCAAAGAAAAATCGCCATCGGTATGCG
>CAIJTV010001370.1:0-2834 GCA_903823635.1 uncultured Planctomycetaceae bacterium | reverse complement strand
ATGACCAGTGCCGGTTCGAATTGTGTGATTGAAGACACATACGCCGAAGCCTTTCGCAGTCTGTATGTTGAGTTCCTGATCACAGCGCGCGATCGCAAGTGGCTGGATCATGCCATCAATGCGGCGACCGGCTATGGATCGTCAACGATCATGTGTGATTGCGAAGCCGGGCTCGATCGCTACGTAGGTCCAGGTGGCGACGAATCGTTTGTGACTCCCGATGGACGCCCGGGAGCCATCTGTCAGCTTCACGTACCTCGCTTCTGGAAACATCGCGTCGAAGCGCTGGAGAAAGCTCTCCTGTCCCGCGTCTGCCAGAATGTTTTGACGTGTGCGACGACCGCGTGTTTTTCACTCAGCCAGACAGAACCGTACTATCGTTTGGGACGAAAGCTGTCCTTTTTCGGTGATGGTTACGAACAGGTCGAGGACCGCTTCGGGCGCAAAATGTGGGTTGTGCCAACAATGGGTGGCGAGTTCTGCATCGATCGCCGCTTCGGATATCACGATGGCGTCATGGGCGGAAATCTTTGGTTCATGGCAACCAGCGAGGACGCTTCACTTGAAGCCGCTGAACGAGCTGTCGAAGCCTGCCAGCATGTTCCCGGCGTGATTACTCCGTTCCCCGGTGGAGTTGCCTCCAGCGGATCCAAGGCTGGCAGCAAGCACAAGTTTCTGTTCGCCAGCACAAATCATCCGTTCTGTCCGACATTGAAAGGTCGGCCGGGAGTCGACTCACAGATTCCGGATGGCATCAAGTCCGTGATGGAAATCATCATCAACGGCCACGATCTCGCCACTGTCAGCGCAGCGACTCAGGCGGCTATCAAAGCGGCGGCCGTTGTTCCCGGTGTCGAAAAAATCACAGCCGGAAATTACGGCGGTCGGCTTGGCAAAGCCTGGGTCTGGCTGATTCCGGAAAATCACCAGGAAGCCTGATTCGTACAGAATCCGACGCACGCGTTGATTTGCCGTTCTGATAGCGTGAACGATCGTTGTTATGTTTCTGAGAACCAGAGGCATCGGCCGCAGTTGGCTCTGGCCTGTTTGAAGCTTCTGTTCGTTATGACGAAACCCATCGACGCACGAGATACGAATCCCATCGTTGGATCATTGATCAAGGTCGTGGCCTTTGATGCTGTGGGCACGTTGATTTATGCGGAGCCATCCGTGTCGGCAACCTACTGCCGAGTTCTGAATGAACTGAGCGGAGGTCCGGTCGATGAAGCCTTTGTTCGAAGAGTTCTGGGAATGCGTCTGGCAGAACGCTCAAGTCACGAGAATCTGCGTACCAATGAAGTCACTGAACGACAGTACTGGTATGACCTCATCGCGGAACTGGTTCCCGATGCAAATCGCGTCAACGCCTGTTTTGATTCGCTGTACCTTCATTTCGGCATCGCCTCCAACTGGCGATGCTACAACGATGTTGCCGGTACCCTCAGTGCTCTGAAGTCAGCCGGGCTTCAGCTCGTACTCGCTTCGAATTTCGATGAGCGATTAAACGCAGTCTGCGCGGGACTTGAGGAACTGCAGGGGATCTCCAGCGTCATCATTTCTTCGGAAGTCGGCTGGAGAAAACCGGCTCCGACGTTCTTCGACATTGTCTGCCAACAGACCAACTGCCGCCCCGAAGAAATTCTGTTTGTCGGCGACGATTTGATCAACGACATTCACGGCGCGAAGCAGGCCGGGATGACGACAGCGTGGATTGATCGCAAGGGAGAGCCTCCCGGAGCAATATTTGGGTCCGCAGATGAGCGGGCAGCCATTTCGACTCACCAAATGCGGACGCTGCTGGAATTGATCCCAGACGCCTCCGGATCAGTCGCAGGCTGACATGTGAGGCAGTTGCGTGTTGCTGGACGGTCTTCGGATTGGCTCCTACCATGAGTCGCTTTCCTGCTGTCTCTTGTCCCGCCACATTGGATCCCTGCGCATGTACAGAGTTCCCCTGATTGCACTGCTTGTCCTCTTTTCGCCCGGTCTCCTGCTGGCCCAGAAGACCTGGACACAGACTGTTGAACGTCAGCCAGTCGTTGAACGCGGTCAGGATATCGCGGCGCCTGCGGACAAAGAGATCGCGGGCATTCCTGATTCAGCCTTCTCCGGCGGCACGGTTCCGAAGTGGATCTGGGGGCCTGACAATAACTCCAACTATGTCCTGCGAACAACGGTTGAGTTACAGGACATCAAAGCCGCGCGACTGCGAGCGTCATGCGACAACGTGGGCACTGTGTTTATCAACGGGAAACGTGTTGGCGGCAGCAGTGAGTGGCAGGAGCCCGTCGATGCGGATGTCGCCTCGGCTTTGGTCAAAGGCAGGAATGTCATTGAAGCCGAAGTTGAAAACCAGGGTGCCGTTGCGGCGTTCGTCCTCAAACTGATTGTGCAACCTTCCACTGGCGATGCGATCGAAGTCGTGACCAGTGAAACGTGGACCTATAGCACAAAGCGAGATTCGGATTCAAAAGATACGGTCCAACTGCGAGGCGAATACGGTGGCGGGCCGTGGGGGCTGGTCTTCAACAACGCGGCGATGCCAGGACGAGTCCCCGCCGGAGTCTACCGGTCCTGCGGCTGCATCCACGGCAGCTTCGTCCTCGGCTCCCTCCTGGCCGTCGGCGGCAGCTGCTGCTTTCCTTTCGTCCCATAGTTGCTTGTAGCCTTCTGTCTAGACTACCCAGGCATGTTTCTCGGCGGCTGCTGCTTTCTCGGCTGCTGCAACATCTGCGGCTGCTTTTTCGGCGGCTGCTGCTTCTTTGGCTGCGTTCTCCGCGGCCCATATATGGAGCCAAACTTTCTCTGCGTTCCACCTCGCCCACTTTTTTTTT
>CAIJTV010001369.1:0-3291 GCA_903823635.1 uncultured Planctomycetaceae bacterium | reverse complement strand
TCAACGAATTCCTGCTGAGCAAGCGATCAGATGTGCTTGTAGACCGATTCGAAGTCGATATCGTAGCGTTTCATCTTCTTGTACAACGTTGTGCGGTTGATACCGAGTGCTTTCGCGGTCTTCTGACGATTCCAGCCGCTGGTTTCCAGAGCCTGAATGATCAGATGACGTTCTGGTTCAGTCAGAGCCACCTTCAACGACGCACCACCAAGCTGAGCTTCGATGTTAGCTCGGTGCTCGTGATTCGCGAACAATTTTTCCGGCAGATCAGCAACAGTGACTCTTGTGTCACGACTGAGCACGACAGCTCGCTCGATCACGTTCACAAGTTCGCGAACGTTACCCGGCCAGTGATAATGCTGCAGAGCCTGCATGGCCATTTCGTCGATGCCAGATAACTTCCGTCCAGTCTGCTCATTGAACATCTGCAGATAGTGTTCGGCCAGCAACGGGATGTCACCGATTCGGTCACGCAACGGTGGCTGAGTCAGCGTAATGACGTTGATTCGATAGTACAGGTCTTCGCGGAAGGTGCCCTTCTTGACGCACTCTTCAAGGTTCTCGTTGGTCGCCAGAACCAGTCGCACATCAACCTTGTGAGTGATGTTGCCGCCCACAGGTTCGAACTCGCGGTCCTGCAGAACTCTCAGCAGTTTCACTTGCAATGCCGGAGAGGCTGTTGCAATTTCGTCAAGGAACAGCGTGCCACCGTCAGCCTGCAGGAACTTACCGATCTTGTCGTGCGAGGCACCCGTAAACGAACCGGCCACATGTCCGAACAATTCGCTTTCCAGCAGAGTTTCCGGAAGAGCACCGCAGGCGACTTCCACAAACGGCTTATCGCGACGATTGCTGAGCTGATGAACGGACCGAGCCGTCATGGTTTTGCCAGTTCCGCTCTCACCCAGAATCAGGGCGGTTGTTCGCGTATCGGCAACGCTCTCAATCAACTCGAACATCCGCAGCATCTTGTAGTCTTTGCCGATGATGCTGGAGAGACCGAAACGCTGAGTCAACTGAGCTTTCAGCTTCTTATTCTCTTCGATAATCGACCGCTGACCGATTGCTCGTTCGATAGAGAAGCGAAGTTCTTCATCGATCACTGGCTTGGTCAGGTAGTCGAATGCTCCCATGCGAATCGCTTCCACAGCGCTTTCGATGGTGCCAAATCCTGTCAGCAGAATGATAGAGGTTTCCGGAGAGTTCTCGCGGGCCCACTGCAGAAGCTGGAAGCCGTCTTTGTCCGGAAGATTGACATCACAGACGACAACTTCAAAGGGAAACTCTTCCATGCGCTCGATCGCTTCATTACATGTTGAAGCGGTTTCGGTGCGATGTCCCAGACTTCGCAGATAATCGGCCATCGCTGCCTGAATGTAGCGATCGTCGTCAACAACCAACAATGAGCCCGAAGTATTACGAGCCATGTACTATCCCCTCACGATTTGTGCGGCAACCTCTGCGCCTGGACGTAGCCGGGCAGGGCTGAAAAAAGAACGAAGTGCTGTGCTTGCTTACGTAACAGTGAGGTTCCGGACAAAATTTTGTCCGGCCTGTGTCTCCAGTCCGTGGTGACACACTGCTCGAAGCGATAGAGGGGATCTCTCAACGTTAGGTTGCTATTTCCAACCAGGTCGGTGCCTCTTCACAACAGGCGTGCAATTTTGAAACGACAGTGTTCGCACAATCATTCATTCGCAAAAATCGTAACAGCTGGAATAATCGATACCGATTCGATGCCCGGAACTCATCGCTGCGACTTCAATCGGACCTGAAACCAGCATCCGGTGGCTGAGTCTTTCAACTCAACGTCGCCGCCATGCAGGCGAGCGAGCTCACGAGTGATCGATAATCCAATTCCCGTCCCCGTTGAAGCTCGCAGATCACTGCTAAGCCTTGAGAACGGCTGGAAGACATTCGCCCGATGAGCGACCGGAATCCCGGGCCCGGCATCGATCACATCAATCGTGGCGTATTCCGAATTCACCGCGACTCGAATCTCCAGCCGCCGCCCCGTTGCCGCATACTTCTCAACATTACTGATCAGATTGCCCAGTATCTGTTCGACAAAGTCCGGATCCAGCCACAAAGCATTGCGGGATTCGCCACGGACCTGAATTTCGATCCCGTGATTCTGCAGGGACGGAGTGAACCGATCGGCAATCTGTCGGACCAGTTCGATGACATTGACCGACACCGGATGAAGTTGCAAAGTCTTACGCTGCTGTCGGGCAAACGTCAGCACGTTGCCAATCAGTCGACTCAAACGCTGAGCCTCCGCAGAAATCACTTCCAGTCTTCGCAGCGGCTTCTCCGACTGATCCGCTTCCACCTGCTCCAGATCACGCTCCAGCAGGTCTGCATAGAGTCGAATATTGGTCAGCGGTGTCTTGAGTTCATGCGACACCTGATTCACAAAACTCACCTGCTGCGATGCTTCCCGCATGTCACGCGAATAGTCTCGATACAACAACCAGGCCAGCGATGTCAGCGTCAGCGCGAACGCGCCAAGACCGGCTGCAAATCCCAGAAAGGCGCTGCGACCACCGCCCGTGGCGATTTGATCGGGTGGAATAAAACACTGCAGTCGCCAGGACGCCAATGGAGCCGCAACTGGAGCTTCGCAGAATGCCGCAACATCGGTGGCAACATCGTCGCCCCATTCGTAGACGACCTCCGAAGATGAACCCAAAACTCGAAACGCAGTTTGAACATCCGAAGATCCCAGTTTCGAATCAGAACGATCCGTCTCGGGCAACCATGAGATCAAATCTGAGATCCATCGAGCCCGCTCCAGAGCGGCTCCCACAATGTGGCCCGACGGCCTGCGTTGCCAATAGATCAGGTTCAGTCCTCGATCCCAATACCATACAAACCAGCCATTTGAAGGCAAAAACGGAGCCGGCTGTTCCCGCGTTTCCGCGCGAGCTGCGAACTCCGGTGAGGCCATCTCTAAACCGCTATTTGCAGACTCCACGGACATCGGCGCCGGTAACGATGTAGCGGCCATCGCCGGGTCAGCGGCACTGAACGCCGGCTCGTTCTGCAGTGGTGCGGCCTGAGTCGCGGCCTGCGTCTCGTCGGCTGTTCCGGAGGCTGACTCCGTTCGGGCACTTCTCGCTGCAGGAGCCCTCAAGTTACCGCGAGCCCCCTCCGCCATGGCTGGAGCTGCGGCTTCAAATGGATCGGAAGGAGCGGGCTGTTGCGATGCCTCCGCTTTTGATCGAACAGAATTTCCCGGCGGAGCAGCCCTCTTGACACTGGGGCTGGCATTTTCATCCAGAGCCGCAG
>CAIJTV010001368.1:0-2157 GCA_903823635.1 uncultured Planctomycetaceae bacterium | reverse complement strand
GCAACTCCGTGCCATAGTCTTTAGGGAAGTTTTTCTGCCACAGGATCGTGCCATCGACCACGTTCATGCAAAACATGTCGCCCTGAGTTCCGATGAAGTAGACTCGATCTTCATCAACAACAGGAGTTGCCCTGGGGCCCGCGGGATAACTGACGGTGTATCGAGTAAAGTACTGATGCTTCCAAAGTTCTTTTCCAGTCTCCGCATCGAAGCACAGCAACCGCTCGAACTCACCTTCCACAATACGATCCGTCAGGAAGACTCGTCCATTCGCAACGGCCGGCCCAGAATAACCTTCTGCCACAGGAGCAGACCAGACGCGCGGCAACAATCCGGAGGTTTCGAACTTGTCGACGATGCCTTCTTCATGCCAGACGCAGTCACGTTTTGGGCCACCCCATTGAGGCCAGTCGTCTGCGTGCGCGGACGTTGGAGGGACCAACAAACCCGCAAGAATGGCAATAACAACATGGCCGGGATGCCAGGAGCGTATTGATGTCATGATCTGATTATCCTTCTTCATGGACGTTGTCTGGCTCCAAAACATGCCGGACAGATGATCCGCTAACGATGTATGTTAATCGCCACGACCATGGATGTCATTGAATTCACAGATATCACGAAAGAGAAGCATCCATAGTGATCAGTTACCCTGTCACCAGTTCCGCCACATGCTTTCCAATATTCAGTGACGCGGTTGCCGCAGGGGACGGAGCGTTACACACATTGACGACTCGCTCATGACGCAGGATGACGAAATCGTCGACCAGTTTGCCATCAAGTCCCAGAGCCTGAGCACGAACTCCGGCGGGTGCGGCCTCCAGATGTTCTGAACGGATCTCCGGAACTAACTGCTGCAAGGCTTTAACGAAGGCGGCTTTCGAGAGTGATCGCCAGACTTCTCCGAGCCCGGTCTTCCAGTTCTTCGCAGCCAAACGCCAGAAGCCGGGATAAGTTAACGACTCCCAAAGATCACGAGCGTTCATCGTGCCCCAGTCGTATCCTTCGCGAGCCATCGCGAACACGGCGTTCGGACCGCACTCAACTCCGCCATGGACCATCCGCGTAAAATGGACGCCGAGAAACGGAAAACGAGGATCAGGAACCGGATAGATCAAGGTCCGACAGAGATGCTGGGCGGCAGGCTTCAGCTCAAAGTATTCTCCGCGAAATGGAACGATCAGCTCCTTCATCGGTAATCCGCTTTGACGAGCAACTCGATCACTATGCAAACCGGCACAGTTGATGACCTGCTTCGCTTCCACAATGCCCGTGGACGTATTGACTCTTACGGAATCCGTTCTCTGCTCCATCGACTTTACGCAAGCATTCAGAACGATCTCTGCTCCGGACGCTCTTAGTAGCTCGGCCAGCTTCTGGCAGACTCCGGGATAGTCGACGATCCCCGATTCCGGCACATGAATCGCCCGAATGCCGGCACAATGAGGCTCCAGTTCCAGCAGCCGACTGCGATCAATGATCTGGCAATCGACACCGTTCTGCTGTCCACGGTCGTAAATCGTCTGCAACTGAGCCAGTTGGCTTTCCTGCGTGGCGACGATGACCTTGCCCGTTCGATTCCACGCAATCTGATGCTCCATGCAGAACTGCTCCAACAGCAGTTTACCCTCACGGCAATTGCGTGCTCGCAGCGACCCCGGACGATAATAAATGCCCGAATGAATCACACCCGAGTTACGTCCGGTCTGATGAAATGCGAGCGTCGACTCCTTCTCGATCACCACAACTTTCCAGTCAGGCTTCAGTCGCGTCAACTGCCACGCGGTCGCGAGTCCGACGATACCTCCACCAATGATCGCCGCGTCAAATAATGCCATGAATGCGCTTCCTGATAAATCGACATTCCTCAATCAGACGGCTACGGAAACCGGACTGTCGCAACGTCGCCCGCAAAACAATTCTCACGCCGACTAACTCGCATCCGGTTTACGATCGGCAGGGTCTTCTCGTGATGCAAGTTGCTGAATGAGCTCCGTTTGAATCTGCTGAATCTCCAGAAGTCGCTGCCACTGATGAGTTAACAACATATCAAGCTTCGAATGCAATTGGCGGATTTCGAGTTCAGCTTTCAGGTTCACCCGATAGTCATGCTCGGCTCGAACACGATCTTTGGCTTCCTGACGGTTCTGGCTCATC
>CAIJTV010001367.1:0-7367 GCA_903823635.1 uncultured Planctomycetaceae bacterium | reverse complement strand
GTGGGGTTTGTGTGGCCTGCTAACTGAACATCTGCCCGCGGCCGGTTGGTTCGAAGGCATTCTCGTAATGCGTCAACCGAGGTTCGCTTCCATCGTCCGGCCAGAGGATCGATACGATATCGAAACGAGCTGGCTGTTCGAGTCGTCTATGCTTCTTAAGCCATGCCAGAGCGGCACGTGTCAGCTTTTCCTGTTTGCGCCGATCCACGGCTTCAAATGGCTGGCCGTCGTTCTCTGACTTACGAGTCTTCACTTCGACGAAAACCGTTGTTGCCCCGTCCTGAGCAATGATGTCGATCTCGCCAAACTGATTCCGATACTGTTTCGCAAGGATGCGGTAGCCGTGCTTCTTCAGATACGTGACGGCCGCACGTTCGCCCCGATCACCCAGCAGTTTGCGAAGCAGGTTCTTCATAGGCTGCCCCAGAGTTCCGGATTCCTTAATACACCGCGCAGCGAAAAGGCGACTGCCTCAGGAACCCTGATGAGGCAGTCGCCTGTTTCTGATTTTCTGTCACGCCTGCAGCCGCTCTGAAGATCACTGCTGACCAAAGCAAGTTGCATTCTCAGCCGCAAATCAGGCAGCTCGCGCTGTCATGCTGGCTGAGGAGACAGCAAGTTCTCACTTCGCAGAGTCGCTGACCTGAACTTCCCATGGCTTGGCCTTACGTTCTTTAAGACGTGTGGCCTTGCCGGTTCGTTCACGAAGATAGAACAGCTTCGCACGGCGAACGCGAGCATGTCGCTTCACTTCAATGTGCGAAATCTTTGGTGAGTTCGTCGGGAAGTTTCGCTCAACACCTTCGCCCTGGACGATTCGGCGAACGGTGAAAGATTCTGAGGTACCAGTTCCGCTGCGGGCGATAATCACGCCGCTGAAGATCTGGATTCGCTCTTTAGTACCTTCAAGAATTCGTGTGTGCACATCAACACTGTCGCCGACGGCAAACTGCAGCGGCTGCTCACGCAGGCTGGACTTTTCCGCAGCGAGAATCAAATTGTTTCGCATGACTGGGGTTCCTTTGAACTTATTCAAACCGAGCAGAGCCAGAGCCGGACTGATCCAGCAGATCCTGGCGGCGTTCCGCCGTTCTCTGTAGGCTCTGAGCCTTCTGCCATTCTTCTATTTTTGCATGATCACCACTGATCAGCACTTCCGGCACTGTCATTCCCCGAAACTCACGAGGTCTCGTGAACTGCGGATGTTCCAGCAAACCGGCGTTGCTGAACGAATCATATCGGCTGCTGGTTTCGTCTCCCAGGACACCCGGAATCAACCGGATGACTGTGTCAACGATCAGCATTGCCGGGACTTCTCCACCATTGCAGATGAAGTCGCCCACCGAAATCTCAGTTGGCTGCAACCCCTGACGGATCCGGTCATCAAAACCTTCGTACCGTCCACAGAGCAACAGCAGTCGAGGCTCCTGAGCGAGCTCCTCAACCAGCTTTTGATCCAATTTTCGACCCTGAGGGGTCATCATCAGTAATCGCCCGGGCAGTTCTGACTGAGCCTGCACAGTTTCGACACAGTCAAAAACCGGCTGACACATCATCAGCATGCCTGGACCACCACCAAACGGCTTGTCATCGATCTGCCGTCGTTTTCCAGGAGCATAGTCCCGGAAATTGTGCAGCTTGATATCTACCAGACCGCGTTCAATAGCCAGTTTCAGGTGACCTTGTCCAAGGTATCCCTCGAACATCTCCGGAAACAGGGTGAGGATATCAAACCGCATAACAGCCGATGTCCTATTTGCTGACTGGAGACCATAGTCGAACTTGTGATTCAGGAGCATCACTCAATTGAAGTGAAACGCCCTGAAGACTTTTGAAGTCCGAACAAGACCCAGCAGCAGTCTGATCCGGATTACTCGGCCGCAGGAGCTTCAGCTTCCGCAGGAGCTGCGACTTCCTTCACCTTTGGAGCAAGCATCGGAGGAGGCGCGAGGGCCTTGCCGAACTTATTCTGCTTCACCTTGCGAATCAGGGCGTTCACCTTTTCGCTTGGCTGTGCACCAACGGACATCCAGTATTCAACTCGCTCAAGATTCAGCTTAACGCGAGCAGACTTGTCGTGGACCATCGGATCGTAGAAACCAACTTCTTCGATCGCCTTCCCGTCGCGCTGAACGCGGGAGTCCATAACACAGATACGGAAGAACGCACGGTGCTTGCGTCCCATTTTCTTCATGCGAATTCGAACAGCCATTGCAACTCCTGAACTGACAAAAACAATCATCGATGGCTACACAAAGCGGTCTGAAATTGTGAATCCACCAACGTACAAGGTTTCAAGCAACTCTTATTCAATCTTCTGTTCAGCCGGATCCAGCCGCGACGTCTTTTCACACCTCGACACTGGCTCAGGTCAAACCCTCATTCACATACTTCGGCAAAAACTGCCGATCCCTGTCGGGACGAAACACTGCGGCGATTGAAGTCCTACTTCTTTCGGTTCCTCTTCTTCGCTTTTTGTGCTTCTTTTTTCTGTTTCTTCTTCTTCTCTCGAGCTTCGTCCTGATTCAACGGCCCGCGAGTACTTCTCATCTTCTTTTCCATCAGCTCGGCCCCCGGATTCATGAATCCGCCGTCGGCCATGCCTTTGACTGCTCGCATTCGGTCACGCAGGCCCATGCTGGACATGCCCTGCATCATCTTCCCCATCGCGGAGAAGTCCTTCAGCAGCTTGTTCACATCAGCCGGCTGTACACCGCTACCGCAGGCGATACGGTTACGTCGACCGCGATCAATAACGTCCGGATTCTGGCGTTCTTTGGGGGTCATCGAGTTGATGATTCCCTCAATCCGCCGCATATCGTCTTCCGGGTTCAGATCGCCCATCTGATCCACGATGGCTCCCATGCCCGGAATCATTTTCATGATTTCTCGCATGGAACCCAGCTTTTTGATCTGCCGCATCTGCTTGCGGAAGTCTTCCAGGGTGAACTTACCCTGCTGCATCTTCTCCTGCTGACGCAGCATGTCCTCTTCGTCGAACTCTTTCTGAGCCTTTTCAAAGAGCGAGACAATGTCGCCCATGCCCAGAATTCGACCAGCCATTCGATCCGGATGGAATTCCTCCAGCCGATCCAGCTGTTCACCAACACCAATAAACTTGATCGGGACGCCGGTAACGGCCTTAACGCTCAGCGCTGCTCCGCCGCGAGTGTCCCCGTCCAGCTTGGTCAGAATGACGCCGTCCAGTTCCAGGGCGTCATTAAACGCTTTGGCACTATTGACGGCATCCTGGCCGGTCATTGCATCACAGACCAGAAGAGCCTGATCCGGAGCAACACTGCTGTCAATTTGCTGCAGCTCTTTCATCAGAGCAGCGTCGACGTGCAAACGGCCTGCGGTGTCGAGAATCACGACATTCGCACCGACTCGCTTTGCCTCTTTAACCCCGTTTTTACAGACCTGAACAGGATTACTTGTCTTCGGATCTTCGGCGTAAACGGGACAGCCAACCTGGCCGCCGATCACCTTCAATTGCTCAATCGCCGCCGGTCGCTGCAAGTCGGCTGCAACCAGGAACGGTGAATGCCCGGCTTCCTTCAGTCGCCGAGCCAGCTTACCACAGGTTGTCGTTTTTCCGGATCCCTGCAGACCGCACATCATGATGATGCTGACGCCGTCGCGCTTGATGGCCAGTGAATGATCCACCGGACCCATCAAGTCGATCAATTGCTGATGAACGATCCCGACGATCTGTTCTTCAGGACGGAGCGATTTCAGGACCTTTTCGCCGATCGCCTCTTCCGTCGCCCGTTTGACAAAATCCTGGACGACATCGTACGCAACGTCAGCCTCCAGCAGAGCCGTGCGGACCTGCTGCATGCCGTCGCGGATGTTGCTTTCCGTGATCTTTCCGGTTCCCCGAAAAGCCGAAAAGGCCTTACCCAGACTTTGTGTGATGTTTTCGAACACGACGAATTAAGAATTCTGAATACGAAGGACGATGCCGAAACCGCCGAAGTGGCTGAACCGGTGCCAAGCGCAAAACCATTGATGACAATGACTTACGCCGCGACGTAGGCCAATGGCTTACTCGCAGTCCGCTCTGCGCGCAGAACGGGCCGGAAAAATCGAAACGCGGATGATATCGCCCGCGAAACTCGGTGACAAGCCGTTCGTTGCGATTGCCCGTGTTTGGCTTGAATTCAGTCGGTCGAGGCCTGAAGAGCCGCTGAAAACTCCAATTTCAACTGCTCCAGAGGTTCAAGTCCGACAGACACCCGGATCAGCTCATCCCGAATTCCGATTTCCGCGCGTTGTTCGGCCGTCATAAACCGGTGGGAGGTTGTCGCCGGATGCGAGATCGTCGTGCGAGCATCCGCGAGGGTTGGAGAAAACGGCATTCCAGAGGCGGCCTGCATGAATCGATTCACGATAGAAAAGCCCTCGCCTGCTAGTTCGAGGGCCAGAATGCCACCGGTGCCGTCTGGGTAGAGCCGACTCGCGATGGCCTGACTCGGATGCTCAGGAAGCAACGGGTGGTGGACTTTTCGGACGGCCGGATGCCGCGAAAGTTCACGGGCCAGCTCCAAAGTTGTGTGGCAGATCTGTTTCATTCTCAGTGGCAACGTCCGCAGGCCTCGCTGGCAGAGCCACGATTCGAAAGGGTTCGGGTTCTGCCCAAAGATGCTGGAGGTCTCGCTTAATTGTCGAATCAGGGATTTCTTGCCGGCGGCAACGCCCAGCATGACGTCGCCATGACCGTTCAGATATTTGGACGCACTATGGAAGACAATCGATGCTCCCAGGTTCAAAGGTCGAATCAGCTCCGGTGTCGTAAACGTGCTGTCGACGACCAGAGGAATGCTCTCGTTCAGATAATTGGCAATCGCTTCGATGTCGGCTACCTGAAGTAACGGATTCGAAACTGTCTCAACAAGGACGAAGCGAGTTTTCTCCGTCAGGAGTTCCTTGAGCTGCTCAGGCTGATCCGCATCGAAGTAGGAAATCCGCAGCCCAAACTTTTGCTGCATGCGAGACGCCAGTTGCAGTGTCTTCCCATAGAGTGCTCGAGCCAGGATGACGTGATCTCCGGCCGAAGTCAGAGCCAGAAAGATGCTGCCCGCTGCGCCCATGCCGGAGGCAAACACAGCTCCGGCTTCTGCGTCTTCCATGATCGCGATCGATTCTGCCAGAGCTGTATGGTTCGGATTGCTGTCACGCGTGTAAACGTCTCCGGACGCCTTTCCTTCATACAGGGCCTGCAGCACGTCCAGATCCGGAACATCAAAGGCCGTCGTCTGATAAATCGGCGGCGCGCTGGGACTTGTGACCGACGCGCGAGGATGACCCATGCGGGAGGGGTGTTGATGAGTCATGTCGACGGGCTTCCTGTCCGAATGCAATGGTGGGCCGCAGAGCCTGCAAGTTCAATGCTCTGCCAGACGGATTAAAGCCATTGTCACATCACACCACCAGTGAGCAATCATCTGATGACAGCTTCATCAGTACCCCGGACGTGTCTTCCAGCCGGGAACAACAAGGGCTGGCTCATCGCGACCGTGTCGAAGAAGTGAAGCGGATTCCCCTGCCCTGCTCCCGGATAACGCTGACAGGGTTTCTAACGCAACACTTGATGAGAGCAGTCTATGCTCTTCAGCCTTACGGTTTTGGGTTCGGCGCGAGTTCACTCGCGGCGGGCAAGTCGGATGACGTACGGATACGAATCCAGTGGTCTGTCAGTTTCAGATTGTCAGTTAAACTAACGGTTGGCATATGGCACTCCAGACATTCGCGAGAAGTGATTGCGGATGTGCATTCAGAGACCTGATGTTTTTCAGGGCCATGACACTGCAGACATTTGTCGATGTAGAACTCTTTGGATTTCTCTGCTGGCTTGTGTGGATCGTGACAAGTCAGACAGTCCATTCGAAAGGAATGCGGACCTTCTGGAACGGAGTCCTGCTTCAGAAAGCAGGCACTCATAGCCATACCGACCGGTGCAAAACGAACCAGGACAGGTCGCTCTGGCGAAAGTTCTGAAGCCGTTAACTGATCGGCTCTGCGGTGGCATTCGCCGCAGCGATTGATCGACTCCAGTGGCGATAACTCAGACCATTTTTCAATCGAGAGTTCCTCGCCTTGTTCCATCGCAGCAATATGCTTTTCTCCGCCGGGGTGACATCTGTCGCACGACACGCCTTTGATGATATCCTGTTGACGAATTCGACCGCCGTCATGCGGCAGTTGCGTCACATGACACCCAAAGCATTCCATTGTTCTCGCATGATCGATCGGCCCACCTAGTGATCGTATTCCGGGAGAGCCAGTGAGATCCGCTCCGGGGGTTGCTCCTAAAACGTTTGGAGGAAACCACGAAACACTGCCTTCGATCAACTCCGTGGACCCGTCTGGATTAGTGAAGAGACTGACAGGCGTCATGGCGTGCTGACCAGATCCGAACATCCATTCAATTCGCATTGATTCGGGGTAAGCATTGGAGGTCATCCATAGTTGTTTGTCCCTTTCTTCAAAAGCGACCACTGGCCCGTCTTTCACGATCTGAAAGCTTCGCCCGGCAAATCGACTCAGAACCAGCGGGTCACTCGCTTCAATCAGCGTTTGAGTATGCGGCGCGTCCTTAAACTCCTCGCAAACATCCTGATGACATGACGCACAACGGTTCATAAGCGGCGGCTGGTGATCTGAGGCATGCATCGCAAACTCAGAGACAGAAACAGGCTTCTGAACAGACCACGATTGCAGGCACCAGATACCGACAAGAGCGAAACCCAGGAACGCAGTCAGTCGAATAGTTGTGTGTCTGCCTGGCATAGTAAAATCCTGAAACTCTGCGTCGAAGGAGGTCTTTGTCAATACTCGAGTGAACCGAGGATACTTTTGGCTGACGCTGTGAGGCGATGTCCAGGGAACTCATTTACCAATTGCTGCAGAACCGCCTGCGATTCCTTCGTTTGCCCGGACTCCAGCAATATCATCGCCATTGCATAAAGTGTTTCGGCGTCAATTGCTCCCAGCTTTTGCATCGCCGCCCGATGATCTCCGCTGAGATACAAGCGAGTGGCCGCAATGTCCGGCGTCTCATTCTGTGACAGATCTGTGTCTGACCAGTTCAAGACATCCTGAGCGATCGTGCTGACGGAATCGGATTGCGGGGTCGTCAGTCGCCATGCATCCAGTCGAAATCGACTGCTTCGCCCGCACAGAATTCGTTCATCATACCCCAGCGAGAGTTGGTTGCTGGCAAATTCCTGTCGCAGTTCTGGATTCGATTCGACCGGTAACATGGACAAAACTTTCAACGCCGCGACAGACATTTTCATGGCGCGAAAGACTCTGGCCAGACGCAGGCTCTCGTAGACGGTGTTCGCGCCGTAGATCACATCCCG
>CAIJTV010001366.1:0-8320 GCA_903823635.1 uncultured Planctomycetaceae bacterium | reverse complement strand
GCATCGCTGATTGCACACCGTCTCACGATCCGCCAGACTTTCGTTGTGATTTGTTCAGCAGGAACTCTCTTCCTGCCAATCCGATCTTCGTACTGAATCTTTCGTCAGGTGATTTCCATGAAGAAACGTCGTATTCACTTCGAAGATATCTACCCGTCCGGACCGCACTACGCTCGTGGAGTCCGCGCGGGAAACATGCTGTTCCTGTCCGGCTGCACCGCGAATGGCTCACCAGCCCAGAACGGCAGTCCGATGGAACAACTGCGAGTCATCCTGGATCGACTGACTCGCATGGTGATAGCCGAAGGCGGGCAGCCATCGGATATCTGCAAATTGACGATGTTCGTGGCTGACCCATATAAGTGGCATCCGTTCGAAGGAGAACAGCTCGAAATCTACCACGAGTTTTTCGGGGATGACTATCCCGTGAATACTCTTGTCGGCGTCTCCTTCCCGATGGAGAGCATTCACATCGAGATTGATGCAATCGCAGTCCTCGAATGAGGTTGTGTTCTCCGAAGATCAGCCGGAACGCGTTAGCGTCCGGTTCTTGCTGGTTTCTTCTTCCGCTTCCTTCCGCTTTCGCATGAACCGGGTGCTAACGCACTCCGGCTGATGAGGCCATGCCGCATTGCAGCACTAAAACGCCGAGCGTTCCTCGATCACTGTTGCTCTGGCGTTTTGCGGTTTCTGATTCCTGTGTCAATCAACAACCAAAGTGCGGCCCCCAGCACGCTCATGCAGCACGCAACACCGATGGCTGCTGACCAGCTGTAATTCGTCTTGATCCATGGAGTTAAGATCGGTGCCAGACTTCCACCTGCGTTGCCAATCGTATTGAGGAATGCTCCCGCGAGGCCGCCCTTGGTTGGCTCCAGAGCAGGAGCTGATGTCCAGAAAATTCCTTCGCACATCCCGAGTGCCGCGAGGGCCAGTGAGAACAATAGAATCACTTCATTTGGATCTTTGGCGGCGACTCCAAACCACGCAAAGCCAGCACTCAATAACATGCCCGCCATGGCAATGCTGCGACAACTCCAGCGTACGCCAATGTGTCGACTCAACCGATCGGTCAACATACCTCCTAACGCCATTCCGATCGCCATCGCCATCATGACAATGAATGTGGCTCGACGACTTTCATCGTCCGGCAGTTGCAATTCTTCGCCGAAATAAAAATCGATCCAGTAGAAGAACAGATACTGAAAATAGCTGTAGGCCGCATAGCTGGAGGCCAGAATCATCAACTGGCTGTTCTTGAACAGAGCCAGAAAGTCTGCAGCGGAAGCTTTTGTTCCGGCCGCCGGTACATGACTCATCGCGACCAGCTGTTTTTCAGCGTCATTGGCTCGAGGATGCCCGTTGACATCATCCGTCGACAGCACCAGCCAGAGAATCGAGAACGCCATTAAGGCTGCACCCGAAACCATAAACGCGATCGACCAATCGAATTGATCCATCAGCCATCCAAACCCCGGTGCGGTCACAGAGATACCAATCAGCGCCCCGGCTGTTACGAGTCCGTTGGCGGTAGAACGACTCGTCAACGGAAACCACAGCGACACACTCCGCGCTGCTCCCGGATGCAACGGAGTGCTGCAGAACCCCGCAATACTGCGAACCGCAATTAGTGGGAGCAACAGCGAGGCAATCGGCCAGCCCAGTTGGCCCAGGGCACCAGTCATGACGACGCAGAAACCAAGCCCCAGTCCCATCCCGGTGAGTGCTTTTCGTGGACCAACAAGATCAATAATCCATCCGCCGGGCAGCATGGTCAGCGTGTAAACCCAAAGGAATGCTGAATAAACCTGCCCCATCTGCACTTCTGACAGCAGCCCCGGACCGATGAATTTCTCGTTCGCCGCAACTGTGATACCGACGCGATTGAAGTGCCCCAGAAACGCGAAACCCATCAGCATCGCCACAATCAGCCAGCGAACCTTCGTCGCTCGACTTTCGAGACTATTCGAACTTTGTGAATCTTCCGCTCCATTTGAAGATACATGAGAATTCTGCGGCTGTGTCATTCCCGTCACTCGTTCCTCGTCTGCAGACGAATCATGCGGCATGATTCAAGGACCCAGTTGGTGGCGAAGGAGGATGACAGCGTTTCCTTTCAGACGCAACTCACAAGCCTATACTTCTGCTGGCGGTATTCAGCGACGCAGGAATGAATCCACAGGAACGACCACGCATGTCATGCACATCTGCACATGCCAGCGCTTAAGATTGCCGTGGCTTCAGAACTCATTGTCACTCAGTGGTTCGTGCGCAGCGATAGCGCTGTTGAAACGAGTTCCGGATGGAGTCACCAACTGCGCGTAAACGTTGAGATCTACAGACGCAGAAAGCAACCGCGCCGAACCGTCACACATCACGACGTTCACACCACCCGAATGATTTGAATTCGGGAAAGGCCGAGCCCCCTCAGGGCCAGTGAGAGCCCCGTTGATCACTCCATAAGGATGAGCAGGATCCAATGGTGATGATCGATAATAGGTCTGCGACGTTTGCCCGGTGGCTACGTAGTCGACGGGGAACACAAAAGAAACGTAGCGAGGATCCGGGTCGCCCCAATGTTGTGATCCGGCCGCGTTGATGTTTTCCGTCAACATCAGCGTGTTCCCCATCCCGTCGTGGATCGAATTCAACAAATGGCTGCGATTCGCAACCGGATCCGGCTTGGGCGCGGAATTGCGTTTGAGCGTTTCTGGCCAGAACACACCTGACTGATGATTAATCGTGATTTCATTCTGATCGGGTTTCGAAGAAACGGCACTGCGCCCGTTCCGATCCCAGTCGAATCGCAACTTATCATCGGCCTGCTGCCGCGCGGCTCCCCAGCCGGAACCGCTGGTCAACGATAAACTGATACTGGCGTAGCCCGCGTTCACAACGTAAGACAAAGCGCCGCTGACATCCACAGCGGTCTGGTCTTCCGGACAAGCCAGAACTTCCATGCTGTAGTTTCGAATGATGCTCAAATTCGAGTGATCGTTGGTGACGGACGTCGAATCATGTTTTCGATCCACCTGCCAGCGGTCGGCCAAATCAACTCGATCGATGTAGGGAAGGATATCCACCACCCAGCTCTTCAGTTGTGCCGGATTTGGCGTGTTCACCCACTGTTGTGTTGAATCATGACGATAATCGCCCCATGTTCCATACGCAGGAAACTGGGACTTGTTCGAACGACTGGTGAAATTCACGAGGCCGATGCCGAGATTCCGAACATGATTCAGGCACTGAATTCGCCGCGCTGTCTTTCGAGCATTCATAACAGCGGGCAGGATCAGCGACATTAACACTGCAATGATGGAGATCACAACCAGCAACTCAAGCAACGTAAACCCGGCACGCCGCGGTACGCGGCTTCGGCAACGACGACAGACTGAAGTGGCAGAAGACTTCTGAGCGCGCATGAGGAACACTTCCTGAACGGGACACTCAACTTCGCAACATAGGGATCTGCAATTCCGCTCAGTTAACAGTGAACCCCGACAACCAGCACGCCGGAAGTAACACGAGCGGTGGTGAAATGACCCTACCTTATAAAGGGTTAAAAAACACTATTCATGTGTCGCAATATACACACAAATACTTAAGGGTGGAATTCAGCGTGCACTTTATGTAACTTTTTGCTCAGTTTTTGTTTTCCCGGTTCTATGCCTCCGTGACTGCGAGGGCGACATGCGGCCCCGAGAAAACCAAGCAAATCTTCCCTCCTCTGCGTATTCCGGGAGGCCTCTGTGCAGCGAGTGCCACTGTTTTGGCCAGACTGCTCCTCGTAGTGGCCAGCAGCGATTGCAGTGGCCGATCTCCTGACAGAGCCATGATGTTCGACCAGCACGGCCCCCCGGCGCACGCCGCTTGTCCCCCAAAATCCTGAGACCTGCGATCAAAACCGGTGCTAGGTCAGGAGACCCGCGCACAACAAGCGTGGCCCGTAGCGATTGTTGTGGCCGATCTCCTGATCGGGCCACACCGCCCCGATAGAAAGGTCTCCCACCTCGCGCCACCTGCACCCAAAATCTTGAGACCTGCGGTCAAAACCGGTGCGTGGTCAAGAGACGGTCATGAGACCTGCGCACAACAAGAGGAAGTCATGCACGCGTGCAAATGCCACAGACGGCATCCGATCAATGCTGTAGCTTCGTCAATTGGCGAATGCCGGATTTCGCAAGGTCCAGCATGGCGTTCAGAGCGTCCTGATCGAACGGAGCACCCTCGGCTGTGCCCTGAACTTCGATGAACTTTCCGGCACCCGTCATGATGACGTTCATGTCCACTTCCGCCGTGCTGTCTTCCTTGTAATCAAGATCCAGAACCGGAGTTCCGTCAACAATGCCAACGCTGATCGCAGCGACGGAATCACGCAGAATGGGGCGAGTCGAATTGATCTGCTTCACCGCTTCGGCGAGGGCAATATATCCACCGGTAATGCTGGCGGTGCGAGTTCCTCCGTCGGCCTGCAGCACATCACAGTCTATCGTAATCGTGTGTTCGCCGAGGGCTTCGAAGTCCACAACAGCTCGCAGGCTGCGTCCAATTAATCGTTGAATTTCGGTGGTGCGGCCGTCCACCTTGGAGCGATCTCGTTGTTTTCGGGGAGACGTGCTGCCGGGCAGCATGTTGTACTCTGCCGTAACCCAGCCCAGCACTGGTGCTCCTTCGACGCGAGATTTGCGCCACGGGGGAATCGATTTTTCCAGGCTCGCTGTACACAGAACCATAGTGGATCCGGCCTGAAACAGCACACTGGCGATTGACGTCTTTGTGAATCCTTTTTGAATGCAAATCGAGCGTAGCTGATCTGGCGTGCGATCATCGTGGCGGGGCATGGTTATTTCCAGGTCTTGTTGCGGAGGGTCAGGGAAGCTGGGGTCTTGCAGGCTTATTGCCCGCATTCCGTTGAAAATTCGAGGGCCTATGTCGACTAAAGTCGGCACTACGGTTCAAATCGACAGCCTGCAAGCGGCCGGGAGAATACCCGTAAAGACTTCACGTGACCAGGAGACAGCCTTTTCGGCGCTCGATATCCGTTCGCTAACCCGCAGAATTGCCCCTGGGTCGATCGATTCCGAGCCGAAACGTCGTTTACTCTTGCTTCCGCAACGTCGGGTTTGCGACACTTCGGAGGATCGGGACTCCTGTTTCCCGCCTTTTGCTCCGCGACTTCGGGCTTTGTGACCCGAAAATCGTGCATTCAGAACATCGGGTTCCCACAACTCGAAAGACATCCGCTGAGGCTCTGATTTATGGCTCGCCTGAATCTTCTGGCTATCGCTTTCTCTGTCTGCGCGACATTGGCTTTCGACGGGACTTCCGTGTCCGCTCAGGGATTGATTTTCAATCTTCCGGAAGACGGCAAGGCCGTTGAGTATGAAGGCACGCTGACCCAGTCAACCGGTCCGGATGACCAGGCTCCTCTGCAATGGACGTGCGAACTGAGCATCAAATCTGTCGGCAAGGAAGAAGCCGAGTTTGAGGGCAAGGTTCAGCCTTGTCGCTGGCTGGAAATTAAAACGTTGACGGGCAAAGCCGGAGCCGCCGGAATTGACCCTGGACCCGTTGGAGCACGCATCTACAAAGTGCTGGTCCCTGAAAGCAAGATCATCGCCGAAGCCAAAGATGCTGACGGCATTGCCAACGAGATGCTGCCGATCGTTAAAGGGTTTCGCCGACTGGGTGAAGAAGCTGTCACTCCAATTACGACGCCAGCTCTGCGTTACTATCCGACGATCTCTTTGCTGACCAGCTACGCTGAACCAGAAGTTGTCGCGTCGGCCGATCAGCCCGAAACACTGGTCCAGGGGGAAACATTTTCAGCCGCTCGAATGAAGGGCAAGCTGGTTATGGAAAGCCAGAAGACTCGCTCAACCAACGAAGGCGAATATTGGGTTTCGGAGAACATTCCATTCGGGCTTGCTCGCTGGATCGTGACAGTGACCACGGACGCAAAAGACTCCGCAGCTCCTGTTTCTGAGTTCAAGCCGGTCACGATCAAGAAGGTGGACATGAAGCTCCGCCGCATTCGTGACAACGTCGAGAGCGAACTTGTGACTGAGTAGTTCAGGTATCCGGGAGCATCGGCCAGATGGGATCATTTCTCAAACTTTTCTGGCCTCCGGTTGTCGTGGCGTTGTCTGCGTCGGCGGCATTCTCTGGTTACATGCTCAATGGTGTTCCTGTCAGAGATTTCGTCTTCGGTCTGTGGAACACCCTCTATTGGGTCACAGTGATCATGTGGATCGCGGCAGACGCGCGGCAGCGGCGCAGAACCCCGTGTTACGATTTCAGCTTCCTCGTCTGGGTGACCCTCTACCTTTCAATTCCATGGTATGTGATCAGTAGCCGAGGATTCCTGAGAGGAATCCCGCTTTTGTTTCTGATCCTGTTTCTCGGCATACTGCCGCAAATCGCTGCCGCACTTGTGTGGGATGTCCGTTACCGTTGATGCGAAGGTAAAACATCACACCATCTGCTCGGCCATCTCACCGGCGTGGTAGCTGCTTCGAACGAACGGGCCGCTGGCGACCATGCCAAAGCCCAGCTTGCGAGCCATCTCGCCGATCTCATCAAACTCTTCTGGTGGAAGATATCGTTCGACCGGCAGATGTTCGGGAGTTGGTTGCAGATATTGGCCCAGCGTCAACATGTCGCAATTGACTGCTCGCAAATCGGCGAACACATCCATCAGCTCATCGCGAGTTTCCCCGAGCCCCAGCATCAGGCCGCTCTTTGTCGGCATATCCGGAGCCTCGTCCTTCACCTGCTTCAGCAGATCCAGGGTACGCTGGTAGTCGGCATTGCGGCGCACCCGGTGATAAAGGCGCGGAACCGTTTCCGTATTGTGATTGAACACATCCGGACGCGATTCAATAACGCGACTGATCGCGGCTCGGTTCCCCAGGAAGTCCGGCACCAATACTTCTACCTGAGCACCCGTTTTTTCACGGACGGCGAGAACAGTACGATACCAATGTTCGGCACCACCGTCTTTCAGGTCGTCACGAGTGACCGACGTAATCACAACATACTGCAGTCCAAGGCGAGCAGCGGCTTCGGCGACGCGTTCTGGCTCGTCCAGTTCCAGTCGCTCCGTCTTGCCTTTCGGGACCGAACAAAAGCCGCATGGTCGAGTACACACGTTACCGCCGATCATGAACGTGGCGGTCTTCTGAGACCAGCACTCCGTGCGATTCGGACACTTCGCGCTTTCGCAGACGGTCTCCAGTTTCAGATCAGAGATCACGTCGCTGGTGTAAGCCATTCCCGGCTGAGGCAACGGACGTTTCAGCCAGCGAGGCAACCGGCGCACGGGGCCTCCGGCGATGATATTCACACCCGAAAGTGCAGACTCATCGACAGCAGGTTCACTCGTCGGTTGATTGAGGATTGGCAAACTTGTCATGGATCAGGGTCCGAGTTCGTTTCAAAAAAGGATGACCAGTGTGCAAATGATAGTCGGGATAACCAAGTTCTTCACACAAGTGCTGAATTAAAGCGGATCGCACCTGTGGCATTTGAGTCGGGCGGACTCGTTCTGCGTTCAGTGACGACACTTTCTGGCCCAGCATTCCGCGGCCGATTTCGCGAGCTTCGTCCAGACGAGGACTCACATTCAAAAAGATCCCGAAGCTGGTGACACCATTATCGACGTGAATTCCGATTTCCGCAACAACACCATGGCGACCAAACACGGCCGTCGGATCAGACGGCTGAATTGATGCAACCACCTGAACTTCTTCACAGGTTTTTACGACCGCTCGCTGCAGGCAGCCGCGATATTCGTCGACGCTCATGCTGCATTCCGGCAGCGATACAACGATATAAGCGGCAACCTGTCCTGGCTGATGGAGAATAGCATGGCCGTCGCGATGCAGCTTATGAACCGCGATCAGTCGAGATTCCAGCTCTCTGGGAGACGAAGGAAGTTCAAGCAGCGTCGCTCCTTCGCCAACAGTCACCGTCGGTGGATGTTCGCAGATCAGAATCGCGGCATTGGTTCTGCTCTGAAGTCTGACCTCGTGAACCATCAACTTCTGCAACGCAAGCACAGACGGAACATCCACCATCCCCAGCAGCCGCACTTCGGCAGTTGTTAGTGTGTGATTGGTAAAAGCTTCCCAGTCGATGGTCATGAAATCAGTCAGTGAACCGGTGACGATACCGAAGTAATCAGAGGGGGAATGTCGAACGAAATTTCGCGAACTCAACATGAGCTCGATACCATCTCGTTCCTGCCACCCGTAACGTTTTGCGCAGCGAAGCTGCGCCCAGGGCAACACCCACGTCGCTGCGATATTGTAGGCAGACG
>CAIJTV010001365.1:0-9374 GCA_903823635.1 uncultured Planctomycetaceae bacterium | reverse complement strand
GTGCAGAAGCCTGTAAACCACTGGGGTAAACCCAGTGGCGAAAGAACGTTCGTTCCTTTGGTTGAAGGCTCGTTCCTAGCCTTGAAATCCGATGCTGGTCACCTTGCCGTCTCGCTCGCCGACAACAAGTCGCTGATCATCCGACGACCAGGCCAGACGAGTGATCATCGAATCAAATCCGCGGAAGAAGTAGGGATCGCCGGATCGGAGCGGCGTCCAAAGCATGACGATTCCGTCCGCATCGGCCGACGCGATGTCATTGCCTTTGGACTGGAACGTCAGTTGAGTCAGTCGCGTCGCGTGGGCCTCCAGCATGCGTGGCTCACGGCCTTCCGGACCAACTCCGGAACAATCCCAGAGAATGATCGAATCACTTCCGCCGGTCGCCAGGTAATCTCCCGATCGATGCCAGGACATCTCGAGCACCTTGGTGGCAAACCCCGTCATCTGAGAATCTTTGCCGGTCTTCACGTACCAGATATGAACCGACGAATCCTGTTCCCCGGTGACCAGATACTTCGCCGTGGGACTCCACGCAAGAACCAGACTCGATCCCTTCCATTCATACTGTCGAACACCTTTCCCCGGAATATGCAACGTCACTCCGAAGTACGCCGCCACAGCAATCGCGCTGCCATCGGGGTTCCATGCGATGTCAGCAATGGTGCTGGCGTGATCAGATGATTCGTAGACCAGTTTCCCTTCCGCCGTAAACAGTCGTAGTGACTTTCCGGCGGCGGAAGCGAGACGCTGGCCGTTCGATTTCCAGGCAACCCGAGTTCCCCAGGAAGCACCTGATTCCAACTGCATCAGCAATGAACCGTTCGCCGCATTCCAGTGCCGAATGAACCCGTCATGGCCGATCGTTGAGAATTCCGTGGTCCCCGGCCGCCACGACAACGACGTTCCGCCGCCTTTGTGCTCGCCTATGCGAACCGCGATCTGATCTGCGTGATGGCAAACCCAGACCTGTCCTTCCACCGTGATGATGGCGACGAACTGACCGTCTGACGACCATGCCAGGTCCTGCACATAGTCTTCGACATCAATCTGCCAGTGTTCGATCACCTGGCGGCCACCCCGCTGTGCGGATCTTATGCCAGGCATGCTTCGAACTCCGCGTTCAGAGATTCCCGATCCAGATTGCGGCCGATAAAGATGAGCGAACTGCGACGCGCCTGATCACCCCACGGCCGATCCTCACGTCCGTCAAACAGCATGTGAACTCCCTGAAAAACATAGCGAGTATCCATGTCTTTAAAATTCAGAATGCCTTTCATGCGGAAGATGTCCGGCCCCTGTTCGGCGAGCAGTCTTCCGAGCCACTTCTGGAACTTCTTGAGGTCAAGCTCTTTGAACGAAGTAATTCCCACGGAAGTAACCTCTTCGTCGTGCTCGTGGTCTGGCTTGTACTCGCGTGTGACCAGCGGAACCATCACGTTCCCCGCCGCATCCTGAAGCGACGCCTCGAACTCATCCGGATGATGTTCCGTAAACAGAACCCACCCACCGGCAGAAGGGATCGTGACTCGAAATTTCTTCGGAGCATCCTCTAGCGGCAACTGGATCAGTTCAACGTTCGATGTGATCGCATCGCCCGCCGCCAGTTCTGTTTCATCGGCCGAGTATCGCAGCACAGCCGCTTCGACTGTGTCGCGCATGGCCTGCTCCGTGTTTCCCTTGGCCGGAACAAGGCAGACGTTCATCGCCGGATCGGGGCCGGGATTCATTTCAAAGAAATACTCACCCGCCGCCAGGTCGTACAATCCGCTCCATTCAAACGGATACTCGGGCTCCAGGAACTTCGGATCGGTCTCCAGAGCCCGATCCAGATCAAAACCGCCGAGGTTCAGAATCTTGTCCATGTCGACAACAGCGTCTCGAGTCCGATGGATTTTCGCCGCCGAATTCATACTGTGAATGCGGGACTCAAGTGCATCCAGATCGGCCGAAGAGACGAGGTCTGTTTTGTTGAGCAGGATGACATCCGCGAATGCAATCTGCTCTTTCACTTCATCCGAATCATCAATGTGCTGGAGCACGTGCTTCGCGTCAACGAGCGTGACGACTCCATCGAGGCTTAGTTGAGTCTGAATCTCATCGTCCATAAAGAATGTCTGAGCAACCGGCCCCGGATCGGCCATGCCGGTGGTTTCGATCATGATGTGGTCGAACTTATCGCGACGCTTCATCAGATTGCCCAGAATTCGAATCAGATCGCCTCGCACGGTGCAGCAAATGCAGCCGTTGTTCATTTCGAAGATCTCTTCTTCGGCACCAATGACAAGATCATTGTCAACGCCAACCTCACCGAACTCGTTTTCAATCACGGCGATTCGCTTGCCGTGATTCTCCGAGAGAATTCGATTGAGCAGCGTGGTCTTGCCGGAACCCAGGAAGCCGGTCAGAACTGTGACGGGGACTTTGGAGGTGGTTGTCATGGTTGGCTCAGAATGAAATCAGAATGAAAAGGGAATACGTCTCGTTTACCGCCCAGCCGCAGGCGCCGGCAGGCTGTTGATTCAGTGGTGTATTGGGCGTTTTCGTTTAACGGCGAGCCGCAGGCGTAGACGAGCCGAGCAACGACGCCTGCGGCTTGCCGTTAAACGACTAAATCAACCACCCGCAAGCGGAACATTGAGTTAATGGGTTTTCGCAACCCGAAACGTCAGTGAGGGATAAACGTGGCTGCGTAGTCAACAGCAATCCCTCGCTGACGCAGCGGGCTAGGATTAAATCAAGCCGCCTCAATCAGGACACCGCCATTCCTGCGGAGTCCATTCTCCGGTGCTGCTGCAAAGGTCTTCGATATCACCTCGAGTGACATCACGAAGCGGCCTGGGCAGCTTCCACTGCTTAGGCCCGGTGTGATTACACAGGATGGCAATAATCGTCTCCACCGGAGGACATCCCTCCTCCGGACATTCCATCTGTTTGACCATGACAAAGGCGTCTTCCGGGACAGGCAGCAATTCCGCCACCCACGCCCGAATCTGAGCCACCTGGACAGGATCACGTTTTTCGGAATTTCCGAAGAGGAGCATAACATCGCCCATTGAGAAGACATTCTGCTGCGTAAACAGCGAATGTGTATTTGCAACCGCATTGCATTAGACTAGTGTGTGTGAATAACGTCAAGCGATAAAAGAGACTCCCGAAGGCCGAAAGATGATTTTGAAACCCAACAGAGCGTTGACAGCGATCTTCCTGCTGCTGATCACGGCTCTTCCCGGCTGCGGCCGAACTGAATCACCTCGTGAAGATCCCAGGTCGACCGATCTCGCAACGAAGGACTCAGCGGCTGGTGGCAGCGCGGCTGCGGATGACCCAACAGGCGGCAAGATTCCTGTCATCGCAACCTACAGCATTCTCGGAGACTGGGTCGGCCGCGTTGGCGGAGAACATGTGCGCCTGACCACGCTGGTCGGCCCCGGCGGGGATGCTCATACCTATGAACCCACGCCGCAGGACAGTGCCGCCGTTGCTGATGCAGCGTTGCTCTTCGAGAACGGCCTGGGCTTCGAGGTCTGGCTGGATCGGCTTTTCGAGGCCAGTGGATCCCGGGCGACTCGTGTGGTTGTTACTCAGAAGATCCCCGGCCGAACATTCTCTGACGATCATGGCCACAGCGAAACCGATCCTCATGTCTGGCACGATCCCCAATTCGCGATTGAGATGGTTCAAGCCGTCTCCGCTGCGTTAATAAAGGCTGATCCTGCTCATGCCGACGATTATCAGAAGAATACAGATGCCTACGTCAGCGAGCTGCAGGAATTGAATACGTGGATTCAGGGTCAGGTCGCGGCATTGCCTGATTCTCGCCGGAAGCTGGTGACGACTCACGATACGTTCGGCTATTTTGCGGAACGTTATGGGTTTCAGGTCTCCAGTGTGATGGGGACTGTTTCGAGCGAAGTAGCGGATCCCTCGGCCGCTCAGATTGCAGCCATTATCGAGACGATTCGTCGCGAACAGGTTCCTGCGATCTTTGCAGAGAATATTCTCAACCCGCAACTCACCGAGCAGGTCGCTCGCGAAGCTGGGGTTCGCGTTGTCCCGACACTGTTTACTGATGCTCTGGGGGAAAAAGGCTCGGGCGGGGAATCTTACCTGCAGATGATGCGTTCGAATGTGACGAAGATCGTGGAGTCTCTGAAGTAATGTCACTCAAAACCTCAGAGCCTCGCAGTGAAACACCCGCCCATGCTGGTTGTTCTTGCCCGGAGCATTCTCATCATGTCGACCCGTGGTTGCCCTATGGAGGACGAGGCCACAAAGATCCACAACCGGGCTGCTCGGCGGTCGATCTTAAGAATGTGACCGTGCGCTATGAGCATTCTGCCATGCCTGCCGTCTCGGACGTGTCCCTGGTTGTCAATGTCGGAGAGCGAGTGGCCCTTGTTGGCCCGAACGGAGCCGGAAAAAGCACGCTTCTGAAAACCATCGCTGGTTTGCTCAAGCCCATATCAGGGTCCGTAAATCTCTTCGGCAATCGCGTCGGAGCGTGTCATCATCGAACCGCCTATCTGCCTCAGCGCGCGGATCTTGACTGGTGTTTTCCGATGACGGTCGCCGATCTGGTGATGACAGGGCGATATGTGCATCTTGGCTGGCTGAAGCGACCGGGGCGAAAGGACATGGAAGCAGTGCGGCAGGGATTGGATCGTCTGAAGATCTCTGATCTGGCCGAGCGTCAGATCGGTGAACTTTCCGGCGGCCAGCAGCAACGCACGTTGTTGGCTCGAGCGATCGTTCAGGGGGCCAGTCTGTTTCTGCTGGATGAGCCCCTGAATGCTGTCGACGAAGCGACTCGAGATATCGTCGACGAAGTGTTGCGCGAAGAGACTCGCGGTGGTTCCAGTGTGCTGGCTGCGACGCACGATCTGGGGCGATTGTCGGAGTCGTTTGATCGAGCCGTTTATTTACGTGAAGGTAGAGTTCAAGCAACAACGGGCAACCTGCTTCATTCGTAGGATGGGCATTCCTGCCCGTCGCTCCATCGTCGGACAAGAATTTCCAACGTACATTCAGCACAGCGAATCACAGAACAATTCGCAAATCATGGACCACACATGACCTGGCTTCTCGAACCGCTTCAATACAGTTTTATGCGACAGGCGTTGCTGGCCAGTACGCTCATTGGAGCCACATGTTCATTGCTGGGCGTTTACGTTGTGCTGCGACGCATGGCGTTTATGGGCGACGCAATTGCTCACACGACACTGCCGGGACTTGTTGTCGCTTATCTAAACCGCTGGAACCTGTTCTTTGGAGCGATCATCGCAGCCATCATCACGGCTCTGGGAATCGGCTGGCTGAGCCGCCGTCAGCAGCTTCGAGAGGACACAGCGATCGGAGTTCTGTTCTCCGGCATGTTCGCTCTCGGGATTGTGCTGATCAGTACTGTCCGCAGTTACCGTGACTTTTCTCACATGTTGTTCGGCAACGTGCTGGGAGTGACATCCTCAGATCTAATCGGGATTGTTATCACGGGAACGATCGTGGTGGTCTGTCTGCTGATTTTTCAGAAGGAACTTATGCTGACAACGGTGGATCCGCTGCATGCCCAGGTGATCGGACTCTCGTCGGAACGGATGCGTTACCTCCTGCTGTTGCTTCTCGCTTTGTCCGTTGTCACTGCGATTCAGGCTGTTGGAGTTGTGCTCACATCTGCCCTGCTGGTCACGCCGGCGGCGACGGCATCATTACTGACAAAGCGATTGAACAGGATGTTGATGCTATCGGTCGTCTTTTCGACATGCAGCAGCGTCATCGGGCTGTACGCGTCTTACTACCTGTCGATTTCCAGCGGCGGAGCCATCGTCCTAGCCTGCACGACCTTGTTTGGAATCGTGTTCGTCTTCAAAGTTCGTGATAACTCCCGCAGCGGCTTCAGCCACTGACACAAAAGAGGAGACTCAAAATCCATGCCAGTCTACGTTTATGGGGTGATACTGACAGACGATTCAGTGGGCGAAACCTTCGAGGTGGAACAGAGCATCAAAGAGGCGCCTTTGACACACCATCCTGTAACCGGGCAGCCGATTCGCCGAGTGATTTGCGCGCCGTTCGTCGCAGGAAAATGGTCTGAATCCGGAATGAAATCTGCCATGAGCGACGGGAAACTGGAATCCAAAGGCTTTACGAAGTATGTAAAAATGGGAGATGGAAGGTACGAAAAGCGTGCGGGACAAGGGCCCGATGTTATCTCCGCGGAATAAACGGCCCGGCAGAAACTTTCGTGGCGACTGTTATTAGTTCAGCGTTTTCATTTGCCCCGGCGTACGTTAGAGTTATTCGTACACGCAGAACGCTGAAATGCCCACTGGTCGGAGGCATTCCGGTTGCGTGTCAATGCGGACCATCTGGCTTGAACATTAGTTGTTGAGCCGGTCTTCTTCAGTCGCTTCCCGGAATCCGACCAGTATGCATCTTCACTCTCATTCGCACGAACTGAGCCTCGGCCTGAGCTTTTTTCTCGGCGCCTTGCATGCTCTTGAACCTGGTCATGGCAAGACGGCCATGTTCGTGTACCTGCTGGATGGAAAACGCAGCTTCTGGCATCCGGTGGTCATGGGGCTTTCGACGGCATTTTCTCATTCGGTGTCGTTGTTCGCCATCGCCTTTGGTGTCCACATTGCTCATCACCTGATTGCCGGTGATCATCATCATGAGGAGCAGGTTTCCAGCGTGCTCCAGTGGATCAGCGCTTTGTTGGTGGTGGCGGTCGGCGGCTTCCTGTTGGTGCAGGCCATTCGAGGTCGCAAGGTGAGATGTTGCGGTCAGCATCACGATGGAACATGCTCTGATCATTCGCATGGTCATGTTCACGGGAATGCTCACGAGCACACTGCATGCGTGATTGAGCCGCAGTTGGTGCAACTGGGCGGATTTTCATCACCGATCATGGCTGCGTCCACCGCCAATTCCACAGCCGCAGTCCTGCCGATTGTTTCCGTTGAATCCGCGCCCGCTGCAGTGACACCTTCGCGAGCCAGCTATCGGACCACGGCAATTCTGGGGCTCGCCGTTGGACTTCTCCCATGCCCAACAGCAATGGCCGCGTACTTCACAGGGCTCTCATCCGGATCGCCCGGCGCGACGTATCTGATCATTGGCTTGTTTGCGGCGGGAATCGCCAGCTCGCTGTCAGTGGTCGGAATTCTGCTGCAGTACTTTGGCGAAAAGTTTGGCCGTCGCTCAGAACGACTCGTCAATCTCCCGTGGAACTACATCCGATCGGCATTGATTCTGGGGATCGGACTGATCTATCTGGTGCGACTGATCACCGATTCCGCCGCATAGGGTTCTTTCGGTGCAGGTCGCTTTGCTCGCCACTCAATCGCAGCCTGTTGTTCAGGCCGCTCGTCAGCAGTTCCCTGAAATGCGTAACGTGCTCCGTTTCACGGCCACAACGCAGGCAGCAACGATCAAAAACGGCAGGATCACGGACGTTGCTGAGGAACTCGCGTGAGGCCACACATAACCAGACCAGTACGACATCACACGCCACAAGAGGTGATGAATCAACACCGTCAAAAAAAGATGCCATAACAATCGATCGACACGATCGGTGAGCATACTCCTTACCAGCATCAGGCCGCAGAAGAATGTCGCAATTGACAGCACGGCCTGCCAACCGAGGACGGCGCCGATTAATCCGAACGAGGGAATTGTGGCCATCAGTTCGCCCGGTTCATGTTGCAGACTTCTTCGCCACGCCCAATTCAGCACACAACCAATCAACAAGCCGACGATGGTTCCCGCTCCAACAAACATTGCCGATGATATCAGCCCTGTCGGTAAAGAAGGCCAGACAGGCACAACAGCGAGGTCTGGAAATGCGAGCGGCAGTGCGATCGCGACGGTGAAGGCAAAGATCAACAGTCGGCGAGGAATCCGACTTCTGTCCAGTGCCATCAGATTCCACACCAACAGAACGCAGAAAAGATAACAGTGATAGAGATACAGCCCGATCACATCCCACTTGGGATACATGATGATCCAGAGCACTCCACGATACATGTTGATCCCACGCACTGGCAAGTTGGCACCGCCAGAGATCAGCTCCACGAAATAGAACAGCAGAAACACCGTCCCGGTGATCGCTTCCACAATCGGATATCGAGGCGAAATCTCCGTTCTGCAGGCACGGCATTGGCCACCGAGCCCCAGCCAGCCGAAGATCGGGATGTTGTCTCGGCTTGCAATCTTCGTTGAACAAATCGGGCAGCGAGAATCCCCATGCACGATGGAAATCCCCAGCGGCATCCGCCATACCACCACATTCAAAAAGCTTCCGATGTTGGCCCCCAGAGCAAAGAAGCAGGCCGTGACCATGGCTTCCCCGCAACGGAATCCAGCTTCCTCGATAAAGCTCATTCGTTCCATCGCCAGCTTCTCCGGCACCGGATGACTGGCTTGATAAATCGCCTTCACAGTCGGAACACCCAGCCCCCAGGCCAGAAATAGCCCCACGAACGCCAACTTCAAAGCAACGCCGTCTCGTTTTCGCCGTTCGGGATTCGTCAGTCCAGCATGTGAGCGGACTCGAACATCCAGAAACTCGACCACCAACAAGACACCCAGCAGAATCGTCGAGACAATCGGCGCAATAATGCTGCCGGACATCCATTCAGGAACCCGGGAAACTCCCGTGATGGCCAGCACGCCAGTCATGATCAGCATTAAGACAGAAACGGCAGCGGTTGATTTCTCTCCGGCTAATCCTCCGAATGCACGGAAGGCGATCCAGAGTCCGGACAGGACCATGATCAAAGCGGCCGAATTCTTCGGCACAGCAGCCGCCCACCAGATCGCTCCAAACACCGCATGGGCCATTATCAACAGCGAAGCGTATTCTCCCAGCAGCGTTGAACTCAGGACGGTGGAACGAACGATTCCCTCCCGAATCGCAACGGGTGACATTCTGACAGGACTTTGTATTTCAGCATTCATGGATTGACTTCCTGTGCTCCCGTGGGGGCTCGTTGTACATCCCAGCGAGGAAAAGGATCGGTAAACTTCAGCCATTCAAAAGGCCCCTCAGCAGACTCTTCACTGGTCAGCAGACACGCTTCCAGTGACTCGCGAATGGCCGCCTCGTCCATGTCGATACCAATGAAGACCAGTTCCTGTCGGCAGTCGCCAACATCCGGATCCCAGTACTTCATCACAGCCTCCTCAAACCCCGGCGTCTTTGGCCATTCTTCACGCGGGACGCTGCTCCACCAGAATCCCGCAACATCCAGCCGGGCGACTCGTCCGGCCTGAGACCAGACGCCAATCTTGTCGACTCGTGACGCCAGGCAGAAGTAGCCCTTCGATCGCAGCACCCCCGACCATTCGGCCGTCAGTCGGCGATAAAAACGCTC
>CAIJTV010001364.1:0-2360 GCA_903823635.1 uncultured Planctomycetaceae bacterium | reverse complement strand
CGCTAAAAAACACATCCGCATCTGATTCATCTCCGAAAATTGGCTTGTATCGCCAAAGTTTCGCGAGGAATCATCTGGCTTGCAATGGATCAACAGCACGGCCCGATCACAGGCAGTTCAGGTGAGCGAAAGACTTCCATTGGAATCAGCAAATTGTGTTGTCTCTGTGCCGAACGTATCCAGCATTGAAACAAACAGATTGGACATCGGCTGCGAAGGAGCTTTCAGAAAGCGGCCCGTCTTGATCCTTCCTCCGGCATGACCAGCCAGGATCACTGGCAAGTTGTCGTGTGAGTGACGGTTTCCGTCAGCAATCGCGCCGCCATAAACGATCATGGAATTGTGCAGCAAGGAGTTTCCGTCAGTGTCGATCGTGCTGGCCATGCGATCCAGGAATCTGGCAAAGCGTGAAATATAGAAGCGATCGATCTGAGCGACCTTCTTCGCGAGTTCTGGCTCCTGCTGGTAATGTGTCAGATGATGATGACCTTCCCGAATTCCGATCTGCGGAAAGGTGCGGTTGCTGCCATCGTAGGCCAACAGCAATGTCGCAACGCGAGTACTATCAGTCTGAAATGCCACGATCAGCATGTCGTACATCAGATCGATGTAATCGCCGAAGTCCGCCGGTATTCCCGCCGGAGTCGTCTGATCGACATCGGGCAGTTGATTGTGCGTCTCGGCCGCTTTCAGGCGTAGTTCCATATCGCGAATGACGGTCAGATACTCATCAAACTTCTGCCGATCTTCCACGCCGATGACTTTCTGCAGATCGGAAGCTTCTTCCAGAACGAAGTCCAGTACGCTGCGTTGAGTCTTTTGGCGCAGTTCGTAATTCTTTCGCCGCTCGGCGCGATCTCCGGATCCGAACAAACGCTCAAAGACCAGTCGAGGATTCGCTTCTGGCGTAACCGGCGTTGTTGGTGAACTCCAGGCAAGGTTGTACTGATAAGCACACGCGTAGCCGGAATCACAGCTGCCCGAATTGCGGATCAGGTCCGATGACAACTCCAGCGATGAAAGCCGAGTCAGCTGCCCGGCTTTCTGTGCCGCCAACTGATCGACGGAGACGCCTACAAAGATATCATTGCCCGCCGTCTTGCGTGCTCGCGCCCCCGTCAGAAACGTCGCACTGGCTCGCGCGTGATCGCCGGCCCCGTCGCGCCCCGCCGTGGCGTTGATATGATCGAGACCGCTGATCACCTGGAAGTGTTCTTTGAGTCCAGCCAGTGGCTCCATCGTGGAGTTGAGTTGAAAATCGTCGGTCGGAAACCAATGGTCCTGCTGCACGCCATTCGGAATCGACATAAATGCCATCCGCAGGGGAGCACCCGATTCCGTGGTGGCCACTCCAGAAATCGCTGGCTGAGCCCCCAACACGGTTCGCGGCTGCAGCGAAGCCAATGCCGGCAGTGCAATTGAGACTCCAAGTCCTCGGAGAAAGTTTCGACGACTGGCAAGGTTTGATCGAAGAGTTTTCTGATTCATAACAAAGCTCCAGTACTCAGCATCTCGGTAGGTTGGACATTTCGGTCCGACTGCGATTTAAAGACCAGGAACACCCATCGTACCGCAACATCAACGGCGTTTCTGAAAAGGAGCCGACAAAATAATTCCTTCGATCAACTCTCTGAATCGTCCGTCACCGGCTTCAAGTCTCGCCACAATTAGATCAACTGTGTGCTCGTCGGTGTACTCCAGTCCTCGACCTGTCGCAAAGATCAGCATCTTTTGAGTCAGGCAGCGATAAAAGTCAGGCGCTCGATTCTCCCGCAGAACTCGTTTCAGTTCACGAACGTCGTTGAAAGATTCTCCGCTGATTAAATGGCCCGACGCATCGATCGGCGATCCCTTTTCTTCCGTCCTCCAGGTTCCGACCGCAGAAAAATTCTCCAGAGCCAGGCCCAGTGGATCCATGCGAGAATGGCACGATGAACACAACGCGGATTCACGATGAGAAGCCAGTAGTTCGCGCGGAGTCGGCTCGCGGTCGCCGAATTTTTTGGCGGCTGCCTCCAGTAACGGGACATTCGGAGGCGCAGGCGGCGATGGCGTCCCCAGCAGGTTATCCAGAATAAACAGGCCTCGCTTTACAGGAGACGTACGCGTCGGATTGGAAGTCACCAGCAACATCGATCCATGCCCCAGAATGCCACCGCGAGGACTATTTTCCGGCAGATCTACTTTCCGCATTTCTTTACCCTCGACGCCCGGAATTCCATAGTGCTCGGCGAGGGCTTGATTAAGGAACGTATAACGACTGTCGAGCAGCTCCAGAACGCTGTGATTTTCACGTGCCACATATTCGACGCAGAGTTCGGTTTCTTTCTGCATCGCTCGTTTCAGTTCCTGGCCGAACT
>CAIJTV010001363.1:0-6414 GCA_903823635.1 uncultured Planctomycetaceae bacterium | reverse complement strand
GAATATCTGGACTTTGGAAGCCTGATTGTGTCCCCAGTGCCCGCCGGGACGGACATTATTTCACTGCCAATTCATCGACGATGGTCGGCTGAGGCGGGCGCAGCCAGCGTCTGCTCAATTCCGCTGTCGGACAGCGAAGGCGTGACAGCCGTCGTCAGCCTGCGACGAACGACCACTCGTCCATTCACGAAAGACGAACTCTCTTCGCTCACACGCACACTCCAACCGTACGGTCACGCGTTGCGGATGTTGGATCGCGCGACTCGTCCGCTTCAGCAGCAAGTGAAATTCGCTGCGAAAGAATCGTTGCAGAAAACATTCGCGGCAGGATCGATCGGACGACTCGGGCTGATCGGCGGAGTGATCCTTGTCGGCTTATGGCTGGTCTTCGGCTCATTGACATATCGTCCGATGTGTACGGCACGAGTTGTTGCCGAGAACATGGTTCAGATGACCGCGCCGGGAAATGCAAAACTGCTGAAGGCCCATGTTCAGCCTGGCCAGGAAGTTCAGGCCGGTCAGTTGTTGGCGGAATTTGATACAACCGAGACGACTCTGCAATTGCAAACACTGGAGCGAGAAATCGCATCCACAGAAGTGGAAGTCCGTCGCAGCATCACGGCACGAGATACCAGTTCTGCCGCGCTCCATAAAGCACGTGTTGGAGTTCTCATGACTCAAGCCGCCGGGCTTCAGGAACGACTCGAACGTACGCGTTTGGTGGCTCCGGAGAATGGGACGATTGTTCGAGCGGATCTCGAAAAACGCATCGGGCAGATGTTCGTTCCCGGCGAGATGGTGTTGGAGTTTGCTCCCGTGGGTGGCTGGAACCTCGAAATTCAGGTGCCTGATGACATCGGGACGCTCGTGCAGGCTAACCAGACTGGAACGTTCGCTGCGGCTTCGTATTCATCGCACTCGATGCCATTTGAGATTCAATACATTGGCGGAACGGCGCAGGTCGTAGATGGCAACAATGTCTTTATCGCTCAGGCGCCTCTGGCAGAACGTCCGGAATGGATGAAGTCCGGGATGGAAGGCACGGCCAGAATCTCAACCGTTGAGAAGCCGGTTTGGTGGGTTCTGGCGCATCGTGTCATCGACTGGTGTCGTTTGAGCTTTTGGATTTAACGTGGATCACTGATGAACGTGGCTGCTGTAACCTGTCCAACGCGGAGTCCTGCGGACGCGATGAAGGATTTAACCTTCGTCCTGCGTTCGGATCTCCACGTCAGTCGTCAGGTTCATCAGGGGCAGCCGGTTTACGTCGTCCATGATCCCGTGTCGTTTAAGACTCACCGGTTACCGCTTTCCAACTATCAACTGTTCGTTCGCCTTGATCCGTCAAAGAAGCTGGATGAAAACTTTGATTCAATGGTTCGTCAGAATCATCTGAAACGTTCCGATCGAGACTCGTTTTTTCAGTTGATCATGCAGTTGCAGCAGCTCAACCTGCTTGTTCTTCCGGTGGCCAACGGCAGCCGACTGCATGAGCAGTTTTTGAAGCAGACCAAAACGCGTCGTCGCAGCAAGCTGCTGGGCGCGTTATTCATGACGATTCCGTTAGCGCGGCCGGACGAGTTTTTGACGAGAACCGCGTTTCGAATGCGCTGGATGTTCACTCAGGGGTTTCTTGCCGCCTGGGCCATCGCCGGGCTTTGCGCGCTGTGGCTGATTGTCAGTCGCTTTGAAGAGTTTACTCAGCCATTCAACGGGCTTTTGGCCACCGACAATCTGCCATTTCTCTGGGCCGCGTTTGTCGTGCTTAAAGTCTGGCACGAATTGGGGCACGCCTATGCCTGCAAAATTTATGGCGGCGCAGTGCCGGAGATGGGCATGATCCTGATTGCAGGAACACCAGCCGCATACGTCGACGCGACGGCCGCGTGGTCATTCCCGGAACGCTGGAAGCGACTGGTCGTGATGGCTGGTGGTATGTACTTTGAGTCGATCGTCGCTATTCCCGCCGTGTTTGTGTGGGCGTTTGCGACAAGTCCGCTGCTGACATCCTGTGCCTGGCAGCTGGTCATGATGGCCAGCTTGATCACACTGTTGTTCAATGCCAATCCGCTGATGAAGTATGACGGCTATTTTATTGCGTCTGAACTGGTCGGCATTCAGAATCTGCGAGGTCGTGCGGATCAGTACCTGAAGGCGTGGATGAAACGAGTATTCCTCGGGCTCAAGTCTGCGAAATCAGCGGGGCCAGAAGTCAGCCGAGCTGAGTCTGCCAAAGAAGATTCCGTTCGCGCAGTCGGAGCGGGAACAAGTTCCGGAACGACTCTGATCCTTGCTGGATATGGAATCGCCGCCGCGATTTATCGCACTCTGTTAATCTTTGGCATCGCGGCCATGATCGCGACTCGCTTTCCCATGATCGGCCTTGCGCTCGCGGCTTTTCATCTGGTCTCGACGCTCGGTTCATCGGGGCTATCGTTGGGGAAGTATCTGCTGACGAGTTCGGAGACGGCGAACGTGCGGGGACGGGCAAGACTGGTGGCTGTGCTCGCGCTGGTCATCGTTCCTTTACTTTCTTTTGTGGTTCCGGTGCCGTTTGGAGTTGTCGCACAGGGAGTTGTCGCGGCCGAATCGGAATACTTCCTGAACGCCGAAACTCCGGGCACGCTGCTGCAGAGCCTTGTGAATCCGGGCGATACGGTGAACTCCGGAGCGTTGTTGGCTCAACTGAGGAATCCGGAAATCTCGGAGCAGGCTCAGCTTAGCCGAGCGGAATTGCAGGAAGCTCTGTTGCAATGGGAAGTGAGTCGCTCAACAGACATCTCAAAGTCCACTGAACTGGAAGCTCGCATCACGGAACTTAAACATCGGCTGCTGGAAAGTCAGCGTCAGGCTTCTGCGCTCAGCATTACTGCTCCGGCCGGAGGTCGAGTGGCCCGAGTTGTACCGTCTTCTCAGAAGGGACGTTATATCAACGTCGGTGATCAGACGGCTGTGGTTGTCGATGGTCGAACACTGCTGCGGACGTGGCTCAATGAGGATGAATTGGGCATTATTCAGCGTAAGCCCGGAACTGAGATTCACTTTCGAATTCCCGGCCGGTCGGAAACAACTTTTGTTGGCCGTCTGGTGAGTATTGAACCGGCTGCGGAATCGACGGCCCTGCATGATGCGATGACGTTCTCCGGAGGAGGCACCATTCTGCTTGATCCAAAGACCGGACTACCGCTTGAACCACTTTTTCAGGTTGATATTTCTCCCTCGAACGAAACCGTCCTGCAGTTGGCAGATCACGGCATGCGTTTGAGCCTTCAAATTCCTCGACGTTATGAATCATTCGCTGCCTGGGGGCTGCGGCGAGTGATGCGTTTCGTTCAGAAAACTCTGCTTGCCAGATAACTGCGGCTGTCGCACTTCAATGCGTGGGCTGCCAAAAAGATAACGGCCAATCTTATGAACCGCATCCTGATCATTCTGGGCGTCGTCTCCGTCGGCACATTTATCTCGTCCGCGTCATGGAATTCCTCCGCAACGCGAACGCCGAGCCCACGAGTTTCGGTGAAGACATTAGAAACACCAGCGACCACGACGGGTACTGCCGGTCAGCTTCCGATGGCCGTCACTCAGAATGGCGCCACGCATCCGCTGGCCGGAGTGTCTTCAGCCAACGTTTCGGGAAACGGCTCAGCCACGACCGGATCGCTCGACTATCGCCGCGAGCTGCAATACGACTCGTCGATTCTTGAGATCCGCAGCCAGTTGCACGGGGTGGCTCGACCACTGCAGAACGCCATTCTGACTTCGCTTGTTCCCGGCCGAATTATGACCATTCATATTGCCGAAGGTCGCCGCGTCACTGAGGGAGAAGCCCTGGTATCGCTCGATGATCGCCTTGCTCAGGCTCAGGTAGAAGCTTCTCGCCGCGAAGCCGCTCAAGTCGCCATGCTTGAGAGAGCCGAGTTGGCTTATCAGCAGGCCGAGCGTCGCCTGTCGCGGCTTGAACAGGCGGCTCTGCAGAATGCGACCGCGGCTTTTGAGATTGAAGAAGCTCGCTCGTTGAAGGAACAATCACGAGCCGAGCGCGATGCGGCGAAAGAAGCGATCGCGGTGGCCCAGGCCAATCTGACCATGGCTGAAGAACAACTGCGGAGGAATACGATTTATGCACCGTTCGACGGCGTGATCGTGCAGATTCATCAAAAACAGGGCACCGCAGTCGATGGGTCGCTGCCTGTGGTGACTCTGGCAAGCCTTGATACTCTGGAAGTGGAAATGTACGTGCCCTCTGATCGTTTTGGTTCGATCCGCAATGGCAGCACGGTGAAATTATCCGCCGGTGCTCCGGTCAATTCCGAACTGAGCGCTAAAGTGTGTTCGGTTTCTCCTGTGATCGATTCCGCCAGCAATACCTTTCGCTGTGTTCTGCAGATCGACAACACGACCGCAGGACTTCCTGCGGGCTTCTCCGTGGTTTTGACAAATGCAGATGGTCCGGAGAACTCCGAGAAGTCCGTTGCGAACAAAGGACCCCGAGAAATCGAATAGTTCGGGGCGGTACTTAGCACGCTCAACAGCCTCCGCGGCCCTTGCTCACATTCGCCCCGGTGCTAACTGGGCGTAGACCTCCAGCTTGTCGATGATCTGGTCGTATGTGCCATTGTCAGCGACTGACTGAGGAAACGATGACAGACGCAGCAAACGGCTAGCCGAAAACTGTGTGCGAATCATCGTGAGTAACTCTCCCTCGATACTCTCCAGTCCGTCAATATCCAGCAGCACAGTGATGTTGGAGTGCGCCACATTCGCTGCGATCAACTTCTTGAAAACTCGCTGAAGTTGGTTCAGTGAGGTGCCACAGTCAAAGATTTGAGTGGCGGAGTGACGCAGCATTTCTGCAATCGTCTCCCGCAGCGTGCGATCGTCTGAAACAATCAGAATGGCATCATAAGCATTGGGGAATCTGACTGACTCAACCGCCGCGCGATGCACAAAGACTTCTTCCGCTGCGGCCATTGGCAGTAACGCCGGGACCCCAGCTCGAATGTTGCGGACTTCCTGTTCAAGCACGCTCCAGGCCGAGCCTACGGAAACTCTGACGACCACCGGCCAGATGTCGTGCGTTCGGCCGTCGGAAATGCACCATGGACCGTAACAGCAGAGCACTCGACCAAACAACATGCGGCCGATCAACTGGCCAGCGTCAGCCGCAGAATACTCATCCGAGAACGCCTGCAGCACGACCACCACGTCGGCCAGGATGCGTTCAGCAAGACCAGCGGCTACAGCTTCCTGTATGGTGTCGAACTGCCCCACGACAACAAGGTCGCGAGAGTTCTGAATCTGGCGCACGAGTGTTCGAAACTCACTGGCGTGAGAACGTCCGATGATGGCAACGGCCGTGAGCTGAGAAGTGCGTTCCTCGTGCATTTGAAACCCTGGCCAATCCGTTTCCAATAACACAGTCGGACATGGTGAACGAGAATTCTCTCTCGGCGAGTCTCAACCGCCAACCAGTTCCCGAATGGGGCGAGCTTCTTCAGGCAGAATTCGTACGGGGCGTTCGGCAGCGTCACGAACATAATTCGTGCTGTCGATTCCGAGATTGTGATAAACGGTTGCCAGGACATCTCGATAATGAATCGGGCGGTCAGCAGCGTACGCCGCGGTCTTGTCTGTCGACCCAATCACCTGCCCAACCTTCATGCCGCCACCAGCGAACAAGGCCGACTGCACCGGTGCCCAATGATCGCGGCCGGCTTTGTCATTGATCTTCGGAGTACGCCCGAACTCGCCCCAGACGACGACAGACACATCCTGATCCAGACCGCGAGCATGCAGGTCTTCAATCAATGCGGAAACGCCGGCGTCAAAAGTAGGCAGATGACTTCGCAGGTGAGCGAAGTTGTTCCCATGAGTATCCCAGAAACCATAAGCCACAGTCACGACGCGAACCCCAACCTCAACCAGTCGACGTGCAATCAGCAGTTGATCATTCCAGGTCGGCGCGCCATCGCCAAGATGCTTGGAGGAGCCGCGACCGTAGCGTTCCACGACACTCTTTTCTTCGAGGTCAACGTTCATTGCATCGACCAGTCGAGACGACGTCAGTACGTCAAACGCACGGCTATAACTTTCGTTCATATTCCCGACACCCGCGATGTCGGCTCGGCGACGAAAGCTGTCCAGTTCGCTCAGCAGATTGCGGCGAGTTGCGAATTGCTGAGATTCCACATACCGCAATCGCATGCTGGCCAGATCTTCGCCATCGGCTCGAACCTGATTGTACGCGCTGCCCAGATAACCGGCTCCCGTGCTGTTGTATGGACGATGCTGCATCGTCGGAAACAGATCGACAAATGCCGGAGTGACATCATTGGTCTGCCCCTGAAGTCGAGCAACGACGGACCCAAAATTCGGGATCCCATCACGCTGCACTTCACCCATCGTGTAGCCGGT
>CAIJTV010001362.1:0-6915 GCA_903823635.1 uncultured Planctomycetaceae bacterium | reverse complement strand
TTTGCGATTGCCGTCGACGTCTTCCTGAGGAATCGGGCCTTCATAAATATCAACCTGCGGATATTTGCCAAGTCGTTCCAGAATCGGAAGGCCCTGTTCCGCAGTTCGCAGAGTATCATTGAAGTCCATGTCGATCTTGAACTCAGGCGGCACAACCTTGCAGGCTTCGTCAACCTGATGAAACACATCGAACCACGGACGACCTTTGGTCTTGTAGGACATGTATCCCAGTCGCATCGCTTCTTTGCATTCGGAGACCATATCAGCGGCCGACGTATCAATATTCCACCACGACAACGGTGTTGTGTCATGGACCTTTTCACCGAGCAGCGAATGCACCGGAACTTCTGCGGCACGGCCAACGGCATCAAACAACGCCATTTGCAGACCTGCACCCAAGGTATCGTCCCACATGACATCGATCGCACTGCGGCCGATCACACGAGGAATCGCTTCATCCGGAGTTGCTCCCCAGGTGTAGTACAGCAGTGTCTCGCCGGTTCCCGTGACGCCGCATTTGAGCGTCACATCGCAGATCTCCGAATATCGCCAATGAGGAATCTCGCGATCCATATTGCGGCGCGGAGTTGGGCGAAACTCCAGCTTGACGGTCGTGCGTTTGATGTCCGTGATCTCAAAATACTTCTCAGCCGCCACCGCCCCCACTGCACGAAGGGTACTGCGGCTAAATCCAGAGAACGCCAATAACCCGGCCACACCAGCCGACTTTTTCAAAAACGCGCGTCGAGCAGAAACCATGATATGCTCCTGAGGGCAGAATGGAGAGCAAAAAAAGCGGGGAGTATTGAGGTGGGAAGAATCGCCGCCGGGGATCAATCACGTCGACGAATCTGTGAGACCAAGTATGACTTCCTCAGCCCGGAAAGAAAACCGACAACATATGGCACATGTCCGTCCCGCCTGCCGGAACAGGTCTTTCGCATCTCACTGCAACCCCTCAGCCTTTCTCAAAGTGTTCCTCACACCGGGTCAATGGAACAATCTTAATCTTCATCTTACTCTTAATCATAATCTCCATCGTCCCCATCTGTTCTCAACTCGCAACCGTCTGCCTTCATCCCTTAAACAGCAGCCTCATGGATGTTCTTCAAAAATCACTGAAGCTGCTGACAACGCTGCTGATCATCAAGATCATCGCAGCCGTATTACTCAGCTACCGCGACTACATGCCACCGAATTTTGATCAAGGCTTTCTGATCGATCGAGATCCCTATTTCTTTGGAAGCTATCGGTGGGCGTTTTACGTTCACGTGACGTCTGGACCACTGTCGCTCATTCTGGGACTGATACTGCTCAACAAGAGTGCTCGTCTGCGTTTTCCGAAATGGCATAGCTTTCTGGGACGCATTCAGACGGCCAATGTTCTGCTTTTGGTCGCACCCAGTGGGCTCTGGATGTCACGCTACGCGGAGTCTGGACTTGTGGCCGGTCTTGGCTTCGGCACGCTATCGATCGTGACCGCGTTGAGTATTGCATTCGGCTGGAGAGACGCTGTGCGGAGACGTTTTCAAGCTCATCAAATCTGGATGGAACGCTGTTTTGCTCTGCTCTGTTCGGCCGTCGTCCTCCGGTTCATTGGCGGAGCAGCGACTCTCGCCAACGTCGACTGGCCATGGATCTATCCGCTTTCGGCATGGATCAGTTGGCTGCTGCCGTTGGCGGGGTATGAACTCTATCGTGTCGTTCAACGCAACGGCGTTAGTACTCTGTCGAGTTGATCTCGTCGCGACCAGAGGCGGAGATCAGCGCACGCCGAATGTGGGAGTCTAAATCGACGGAAAGCGTTCGGACGGTTCCATCGACGAATCCGGCGTTCAGAACGCCGATGTGTGCTGATTTATCGCCCGAGCCGAAGTTGAGCAGGATGGTTTCATCGGCATCTTGCGGTGCCATCCAGTGGACTGCATGGCTGGAAGCAACCTCGACGACCAAAAGCGTCTGGCGATGAGGATACCTTGTTACTGATACGGGTCGCGGACGATCTCCGGTGAAACATCCGCCATTCGCGGCGTTTCCAAGATACGTCGTCAGGCCTCCAGAAAGCCTGGCAGACGGACAACGGAATACATCGACTTCCGTGCCGTATGCTTTGGCGTTTGCGGGATCGTTCCAGGGCTTCGACAAATCAATCGATTCATAGAGAGTCTGTTTGTCAAGACAGGGCAGAATCAAAGTTCGCCAACTATGCAGTCGATTGCCATCGGCATCCACAGTATAAGCTGGCGGAAAAGCGTTGTGTCTTTCGGCATAGCTTATCACCGCGAGGGTAATATTCTTGAGGTTGTTCATGCACGGGGTTCGGCCACGCGAACGAGGCGCCCATCGAATCGAAGGAAGAACCAGTGCGATAACCAACGCGACAATTCCCGTCACCGCCAGAACATTCAGCAGCGAGAGCGATTTGCCAGCTCTCGCGATCTTGAGGGCCTGTGGATTCTCCGGAGATTCGTAGGGGTTCTGAGTCATCACACTTTTTCCACGTCACGACGATTCCAACGCACTTGACCGACAGCTCAGCGGCCGACGAACCAGCGGACTCTCGTTCCCCACCGGGATAAACCCAGCGGCGTAACCTGTTCGACGGTTAGTAGTCGATCAACCTCAAGCCAGTGTGCCGAAGCCTCAAACGCAAAGTGATCAGAACTCTCCGACAACTTCTTTGCCATTTATTGAAATCACGGCTCGACGTGTCTCCGGAGCCATGGTCGCTGAAAGAAAGCGAGCACTTCCATCCGCAAAAGCCGCCTGAACTCCTCCAATATGGGCAAGCTTTTTGGCAGGGCTGATGTTCAGGACCATCTGCTCATCTGCGTCGTGCGGCGACATCCAGTGAACGGCCTGCTTCACCGGAACTTCGATCACCATGATCGTGTTGGATGTACCGTCGGTGATTTCTGAGATCGCTCTGGGCTTCGTCGGATGAAAACAGGCGTTCTCTCCGACAACAGCCAGATAGGTAGTAAAGTCTTGCCGCAGCTCAGAGCTTGGGCAACGAAAAGACTGCGGTGTCGTTTTGAACGCCTCGGCATTCACTGGGTGATCCCATGATTTCGACAGATCAATCTTTTTATACAACTCGTCTTGTTCCATCCAGGGCAGGATCAAAGTCCGCCAGCTATGCAGCCGCTGTCCGTTTTCATCGACGGTATAGGCTGGCGGAAACGCTGCGTAGACATCGTGGTAGTTGTGCAGAGCGAGAGCAATCATCTTAAGATTGTTCTTGCATTGCGTGCGGCGACCCGAGGTCGGTGCACTGCGGGTACTTGGATAGAGCAGTGCCACCAGCACTGCGACGATCCCGATTAACACCACAATATCAAGCAGCGAGAGCCGCTTCCGTTTCTTTGCGATCCCTGGCGCCCGAGTACTCTGCGGAGATTCATAAGGATTCTCCGACATCGAACAGCCTCCTCTTTCGAAGACACCACTCCGCAAATCATTACCGGAGAATCACGCAAGGACTTCGTTCACAACTCGGCCTGCGACATCCGTTAGTCGATAATCGCGACCGGAATGACGGAACGTCAGACGTTCGTGATCCAAACCCATCAAATGCAGAATCGTCGCGTGGAAGTCGTGCACGTGGACGACATCCTTAGCAACATCGATCCCATACTCGTCAGATTCGCCCCAGGTCATTCCGGGCTTCACTCCAGCTCCAGCCAGCCATGACGAAAATACCCAGTGATGATGTTCGCGGCCTGCAGCTCCGGCGGCCGAATTGAAGGGCGTGCGACCGAACTCCGTGGTCCAGACAACCAGAGTATCCTCCAGCATTCCTCGCTGCTTCAGATCCTTCAGCAACCCGGCAATCGGCTGATCAATATTCTTCGCCAGCGGAGCATGAGTCATCATGTCTCCGTGAGCATCCCAATTGCCGGACGAACCAACATCAATCAATTCGACAAACCGAACACCTCGTTCCGCCAATCGGCGAGCCACCAGGCACTGCCACGCGAAACCGTTTGTACTGCCACGCGGCAACCCGTACATCTCGAGCGTTGCATCGTCTTCTTTCGACAGGTCAAACACCTCCGGCATCTCGGCCTGCATGCCAAACGCGGTTTCAAACGACTTCATACGAGCCGTCAGCAGAGGATCATTCGGACGAGCCGCCAGATGTTTTTGATTCATCCGAGCCATCGCGGCCAGTTCCATCTCCTGCAGTCGGCTGCTGGGTGCACGTCGCTGAATATTGGCGACCGGTTCTGCTCCCGGCAAAACCAGAGTCCCCTGATGCGCGCCGGGAAGAAAATCGCTGCCCCAGACCTGACCGCCGGCGTACGGTGAATGCGGTGCAATGACGACGAACGATGGCAGGTTGCGATTGACCGTGCCCAGCCCATAGCTAAGCCATGATCCTATGCTGGGACGAGCAAACGTAAACGATCCGGTATGAATCCCCAGCGTCGCTTCGTAGTGATTGGTGTGGTCCGATTTCATCGATCGAATCACACACAGATCGTCGACACATTCGGCCATATGAGGAAACAAGTCGCTGACTTCGATGCCGCTCTGGCCGCGTGGTTTGAATTCCCACTGAGGCCGCTTGAGGAACATGTTGAAGTCCCCTTTGCGTCCCTGAAACTCATTGACTGGAATCGTCTTCCCGGCATCCGCGAACAGCTTCGGCTTCGGATCCCACGAGTCGATGTGTGAAACTCCGCCGCTCATGTAGAGGAAGATGACTCGCTTGGCCTTCGCAGGAAAATGAGACGGCTTCGGAGCGAGCGGGTCGCTTGCATTACCCGTCGCTTCATCCGCCAGCAATTGCGAAACAAGCCCCGGAAACAACATCGACCCGCCAACCATGGAACGCAGAACACCACGGCGAGATTGTTCGGGATTCGCGGGAGTTGTCATGGGATAGGGCTCCGGGAAAGTGTTCAGTTTCGAGTGTTAGTTTTCAGTGAATCGCACACGCGCCACCGGGGCAGGCCCGGTGGCGGATTTTTTGAGGTCATCACTCTCCGAAAACCTCGTCCCCTACTTTACAACAAAATTCACCATTCGCCCCGGCACTGCGACGACCTTCACAACAGTCTTACCTTCCAGATTCTTCTGGACCTGTTCATCCGCACGAGCGGCCGCTTCGAGGGCGGCTGCGTCGCTGTTCGCTGGAACCACGATCTTGGATCGCAGCTTGCCGTTGAACTGAACAGGGACCTCCACAGAATCCTCAACCAACAACGCGGGGTCGTATGTTGGCCACGGTTCGTAGGCCAGCGTATTCGGATGACCGAGCACATTCCAGAGTTCTTCGGCAATATGCGGCGCAAACGGGCTCAGCAGCTGCACGAACTGAGACAAGACCACCTTTGGACGAGCTTCCTGGCTCGACATAAAGTTGGAGAATTCCATCATGCGACTAATCGCCGTGTTGAATGACAAACGATCGATGTCATCGGTCACAGTTTTAATCGTCTTGTGGAGAACTCGCAGCTGTTCGTCCGTTGGAGTAGCATCGACAACCGCATCCGCCAGCTTCACCGTCTCCGCACGTTCGTCGACGATCATTCGCCAGACGCGACCGAGGAATCGATAGACGCCTTCGACACCGCTCATCTGCCACGGCTTGGTTTGTTCCAACGGTCCCATGAACATTTCATAGAGTCGCAGAGAATCGGCACCGTAGTCCTTCACGACTTCATCCGGGTTGATAACGTTGCCGCGAGACTTGGACATCTTCTCGGCTTTGCCATTTTCATCCGGCTCACCAAGAATCATCCCCTGATTCACCAGCTTCTGAAACGGTTCAGGAGTGCTCACGTGGCCACGATCGAACAGCACCTTGTGCCAGAAGCGTGAGTACAACAGATGCAGCACCGCGTGTTCTGCGCCGCCGATGTAGAGGTCGACAGGCAGCCAGTATTTTTCTTTCGCCGGGTCGATGAAGTTTGTTGAGTTTTTGTTGTCGCAAAAACGCAGGTAGTACCAGCAGCTTCCAGCCCATTGAGGCATGCTGTTGGTTTCTCGCTTGAGCTTCACGCCGTCTGTGTCGGTCTTAAACAACCATTCCGGAGTCGCCTTGGCCAGCATCGGTTCTGGTGTGCCGGTTGGCTTGAAGTCTTCCATATGCGGATGCAACACAGGAAGTGATTCCGCAGTGTCGGCCCGCATGAGTCCCGTCGGATTTCCGTCGGCATCCAGTTCATGCCAGATCGGAAACGGCTCGCCCCAATATCGCTGACGACTGAAAAGCCAATCACGCAGGCGATAGTTGACGGCTTCTTTGCCGAGACCTGCGGCTTCGAGATCCTTTGTGATTTGAGCTTTGAAGTCTGCTGTTGGCAGGCCGTCATATTTCCCCGAGTTGACCGCGATGCCAGTCTCCGTAAACGGCAGCTCCTGTTCCAGTGGATTTGTTTCACGCGAAGGCGCGGAGTCGCGAAGAGTCCCATCCGGATCTGTTTGATTGTCCTTCGCGACTTCGCGACTTCGCGTGAGACTTACTTCAGATTGCACAACACGGATGATCGGAATCCCGAAGGTCTTTGCGAATTCATAGTCGCGTTCATCATGCGCGGGCACGGCCATGATGGCTCCGGTGCCGTAGCTGATGAGCACATAGTCGGCGATCCAGACTGGGACCTTTTCTCCGTTGACAGGATTGATCGCATAGCCGCCAGTGAAGACACCTGTCTTATCTTTGGCGAGATCTGTTCGGTCGAGATCGCTCTTCAACGACGCCTTCGTACGATACTCATCCACCGCCGCCTTCTGTTCCGGCGTAGTGATCACGTCGACCAGCGGATGCTCCGGCGCGAGAACCATGTAGGTCACGCCGAAGAGTGTGTCGGGGCGAGTTGTGTAGACGCGGATCGTGTCGGCGGCCGGTTCTTTTGGAAACGGCGAGCGGTTGGGCGTCAGCCCTCCGTGTGCGTTTTCTGCGGT
>CAIJTV010001361.1:0-2054 GCA_903823635.1 uncultured Planctomycetaceae bacterium | reverse complement strand
CGGCCGAACCGGCAAAGCTCCGCTCAACAGCGTTGAAGGCTTTGTGCGGCAGATTCTGGGCTGGCGAGAATTCATTCGCGGCGTTTATTGGCTGCGGATGCCGGCCTACATCGAACTTAATCATTTCGATCATCAGCGGGAACTGCCATCATTCTTTTGGGACGGTGAAACCGAGATGAACTGTGTCAGACAGTCGATGCAGCATGTGATCAATCATGGTTATACGCACCACATTCAGCGTCTTATGGTCCTGGGAAATTTCGCACAGTTGTGGGGTGCCCACCCGCGACTGTTCCACGAGTGGCATATGGCGATGTATCTGGATGCGATCGACTGGGTGTCGCTTCCGAACACTCTTGGAATGAGCCAGTACGGTGACGGCGGCATCGTCGGCACAAAGCCTTACTGTTCCAGCGGAAATTACATCAACAAAATGAGTAACTTCTGCTCAGGCTGTCGTTTCGACTACAAGAAACGCGTCGGGGACGATGCCTGCCCATTCACGACCCTCTACTGGGAATTTATGGACAGGCATTTCGATCTGCTGAAAGACAATCAGCGGATGAAGTTCCCGATCAGTAACGTAGCTAAGATGCGAGAGAAGCCGCAGGAAATGGCTGACATTCGCACACGGGCCGACGAATTGCGCAGCGCTTGGGGATAGTTTCATTCATCTCGCCTGCCGGTGCTGCGAAACGCAAACTCAGTTGCAGCGTTTGCAGTAAGAGACATGCCAGGCGACAGAATGGACCTTGCCAGATTTAACAAACGAATTTTCTCAGCTGCGTTGATCGGGACAGCGGAACCTACCGACGAAAAAGGATCGCTTCGCAAGGTAATTTTTTTCCGCCCGGCTGTGCGTTTTCTCCACAGCTTGAAAGAATTCGCTTCGACATTCAACCTCATGAGTTTCATGACTTCGCCGGGAGTAAGATCGAACTGGATGCGAATTGCGTCGAAAGTCGTGCGATCTTCCCACGCCATCTGAGTGATACGGTCAACGTGGTCTGTAGAAAATGGAATCTTTGGGGAGGACATTATTTGACCCTCGTCCATGTTCAACGCGATCGCGGTTTCGAATTTTGTTCGCCTTTCTATCTGCAGCACAGTGCGCTGCAAAACTTCATTTCATCAGAATCCGTTGCCCATTTTTTTCGCCAGCGAAACGGCCGATCACAACGGTGCAGACTTTTCGGCAAATGAAGTTTTTTCTGGGACATTGAGCTGTGCAGGTTTTTAATGCGTGGTCCTGTTATGAAACATCATTCGGAACGGATCTCAACCTGATTTCTGATCAATGTTTCGACCGTAAACTCATCTGGGTCTTTGCCTGTTCTTAAGGTAATCAAAATCTCTGTCGCCTCTCTCTGAGAGTTGTTTTGTCGAAGTATTTTTACCATCGCCGCCGAATCTCGAATACCTGCCCCAATGGTGAACCATCAATTTGAAGATTTGCCAACTCATCTGTCAGAGCGAATTCGTGTTCATTCGGAAAGCTCGAACGAAAATGGGGATTTCGTGCTGTACTGGATGCGGACTGCCGTGAGGGCCGATGAGAATCCTGCTTTAGAGGTCGCCATCAGGTTGGCCAATCAGCAGCGTCTGCCGCTTCTTGTTTATCAGGCCATCTCACAGCATCACGATTACGCGTCTGACCGGCACCACATGTTCATGCTGGAGGGAGCGCGCGATGTGCAAATGCAGTTTCTGCACCGCGGGATCAGTTACGCTTTTCATCTGGCGACTCGCGACGACTGTGGCTCGCACCTGAAGACACTTGCCGAACAGGCAACGATGGTGGTCACTGAGGAGATGCCGGTCGATCCGACGAGCGAGCGATGTTTCTTCGACGCCGAATCCGGGATCGCGGCTTATGGTGACTGGGCTGGCGGCCCTCGCGTTGAGGGCGCTTTTCTAAGCGGCATGGCGGCTGCAGGCAGGATCCTCGGAACGCTTTCCATGAAACGCAACACGACGGCGTCGCAGTTGAAATTGTTTTAGAAATCGCATCGAAACACAGAAAGTCAAAACTGATGCCAGAAGGACACACGATT
>CAIJTV010001360.1:0-2112 GCA_903823635.1 uncultured Planctomycetaceae bacterium | reverse complement strand
AGCCTTAACATCCTTCGCAGATTTCGAAGGAGCTGACGCAGAATCTCGCTTTTGCTGATAAGCGCGGGAGAGCGCATCAGCGGCAGTCCCAGCCGTCTCAAGGGCTGAGGCCGCAACCGCCGAAGTACGAACTGTCTCAGAAGTTGCCCTTTTTTCTCTGCCCTTCTTCGCAGCATCGAAGTCCTTCATCATTTCCGCCATCGACGGCTTGCGTTCCGCCGATTCGCCACGAGATGACCGCGGTCCCACAGATCCTGTTGATGCCCCCAGCACCGAGAGCGGATCGAAACTGTCCGATTCCGGCACTTCCGGAGTCAGCTCGATCGGCATATCGACGGAATCAACCGGTTCATCAATTGGCTCGTCTGCTGGCGAGGCTGCAACTTCAGCAGACTCTTCAACCTCAGGCTGTGGAACTAAGAACTCGGCCTTGCATTTGGGGCACTTGCCCTTCGTGCCAGCTTTCTCATCCTTGATCTTCAACACCGATTCACAGCCGGTGCATGTATATCGAATGGTCATAAAAGTGGCACTCAATCAACGAGATACGAAGTATCGGCCTAACACCGATTCGTTCGAAATGAAGTCCTTAATTTGTTCATGTTAACTGCATCCATGGGCTACTGTTCCAGATCCCGCGAAAAAAAAACGCCAGGATGACGAGAATTCGCAACCCTGGCGTCTGGGATATGCTGAGCATCAGAACCCCTGAGTTGTCACTCCACCAGAAATATTGCCCGCAGCCTGCCAAACGTTCAGGCCGATGTTTTGAGAAACAGGCTTCGCTGAACCATCACACAGCCCCACCATGCAGACATCACCGTGTGAAGACCCGGCGAACTGAAAATGCAACATCTTGTTCGGGCCATCCATGGTTGAAACAAGAGTCGCTGCCCCTCCCCAAGCCCAACCGTCATAGGCTACCTGGACACCGTTGCGGGCGTTAATTCCGCGCCATGGTGAAAAACGCTCGGCCTCTGCAAACATGATTGTATGGCTCGTTCCGTCCTTGATATCCGTTAGACGCACTGAGCTGTTGACGGTGAAGACACCGAGGTTGCCAGAGAGCTGATTGAAGTTGTTAGCAAGTGTTCGAACCTGTTGATTCTGGTTCGCAATCTGGTCGGCTGTCAGATCAAACATCGGTCGTCCGGCACTACTGTCAAAGACCAGCCCGGAGCCCGCGCACCCGGCATAATCAATGCCACCACTGGTAATCTGACCGGTTGAAACTCTGCTGGCCGACACTGAGTCGAGATAAAAGTTGTGACTCAGGTTCTTGCGGTCCATATTCCCGCGACGCGAAGGACAATAAAACTCTTTAATGTCGAATGTCGCCGGAGCATACCCGGCTTTCTGCCAGTCTCCCTGTTGATTCGCCATCTCTGCGTTGTTGATAACGTTGAAAAACGGACGCCACATCTGAAACACGTTGCCTTGTTCGATATAGGGCAATACATGCAACGCCCAACTGGTTCCATGGAGTGATAATGATCGCGACAGGTCTGTTGCTTCGGTGGGGTCGATGGTTCGAAGCCCGTTTGGTGTCAGATCGGCATTAGCGGCCAAGCGATTAGAAATAATTCCAGGCGGAAGAGCCCCATGTGAATCATGGTAGCTGTGCATCGCCAGCCCAAGTTGCTTCAGATTGTTCAGGCATTGAGTCTTTCTGGCGGACTCACGAGCCTGCTGCACAGCAGGAAGCAACAGTGCTACCAGAATCGCGATGATGGCAATCACCACCAGCAGCTCGATCAGAGTAAACCCGCGGGCGCGTGTACGTAGTTTTCGCATTGCAAAATACCTCCCTTACTGACCAGTGCCTTCAGAACCGAATAAGTCTGAATAAAACGCCAGATCTAACAAAGACTGGCTGACGATGGAGAGATCCGAAGGACACCAAAATGTTCAGAATTCTCCCGGCACGACACACATCATGCAGGGATTCTGCGCAGAGTGCAAGAAAATCACCGCAAAACATATGCCGTGGCATGCCTGAGAGTCTCAAGTCCGGAGAAACCCTTCCGGCGGGTTTCTGGCCAAACGGCAAAGAATCTCGGCTCCCTCGCGAATGAGATCGTCTTCTGCGGCAAAGGAAACGCGAAAATGTGT
>CAIJTV010001359.1:0-2678 GCA_903823635.1 uncultured Planctomycetaceae bacterium | reverse complement strand
TCCAAAGGAAAACCGCGAGGGCAAATTCTGGCTCGAGAGCAACGTCGTATCACGCTGATGATTGTGGGCGTGGGCTTGCTGATCATGATCCTGGTCATTTCGGGGAAATCGGCCTGGTTCACCCAGTTGTTCTCAGATCCGGCATCAGCACAGAAAAAAAAGCAGCCTGTTTCTGAAGCCTTGATGGGAAACACGGAATTGCGACCTGATGAAGTCGAGTTCGTGCCGACCGAATCGCCTGCGGCAGCGAATGACTACGCTTCCATGATCGATCGGGCCGGCGCTGCTCAAATGGAAGCGACTCTCCCGGAGAACACGAATGGCGTTAATAACGTTCCTTATAATCTGACACGAACAATTCGCGACGATGTTCTTGGAGTGCTTTCAACAGAGAGCGACGCGTGGTTTGGAACGCTGCGAATGGCTCAGAAAATCACCAGCGAACAGCGATCCCGCATTCCGGAGGGACAGTTTGCTCTCTTCATGGATGCCCCACAGTCCTGCCGCGGCAAGGCGTTCACGATTCAGGGTCGCCTGCGACGACTGGTAAAAGCTCCTCTTCCTAAAAGCGCGGAGACCTACGGAGTGCGTGCTGCGTACGATGCATGGATCTCAACTCGTGATTCCGGAAATCAACTTCTGCATGTGGTTGCTCTGAGCGCCGATTCTGGTTTGCCTCTCCGCGAGGAACTCGGTTCCAATGGCCCCGATGTTGAGTTAGCGGGATACTTTTTCAAGCGTGAAGGCTATGCGGCCAAAGGTGTCGACGGACAAGGCGACCTTGCACTGGCACCGTTGATTCTAGCGGGTCGGTTACGTTATCTGCCGCCACGCAGCCTTGTCACTCGGGCAGACGAGATGAATCCGTGGCTGATGTGGGTGGGAATTATCGTCGGCATTGGAGTCCTGCTGCTGATCTGGCAATTCCAGATGTCCGATAACATCTTCCGGGGCACCAGAACTCATCAATTGACTTCACCGCCAGTGCGTCCATCATTTGATGGCGTTGAGTCTGTTACGATCGAGCAAGTGCTGAAAGATATGCAGGAACATGCTCAACAGACATCTCCTGATACCAGCCTGATCTCGAGATGAACGAGTGTTCGGCCGCGCATCGCGGGGAAACAGAATCGTAAAGAGACCCCCAATGACAGAATGCGGGAACTTATTAGCCTCGACTCCCATAACGATGGGGTGTGGTTACAAATCGGGCTCTGAAAACTCGATTACGATGGCTTGCCCGGCGAAACTCAATGTGTTTTTGGAGGTCCTCGGAAAACGCCCCGACGGGTATCATGAACTCGAAACAGTGATGCTAAGAACTCAGTTCTCTGATCAGCTGACAGCTCGGCCAACACTTTCCCCGCAGTTGACTCTTCGTTTCAGCGATGCAACTGCTGCAGAAAACCGAAAAGGTGTACCGCTCGACGAAAGCAATCTGATCCTCAAAGCCGCCGCTGCTGTAAGAGAAAAACTGGGAACGCGCGATGGTGCCGTGTTCATTCTTCACAAGCGGATTCCTCCCGAATCCGGATTGGCTGGTGGTTCCAGTAATGCAGCCGCGGCACTCTTGCTTTGCCGCCAGATCTGGCAGCTATCACCCGGGATGTCGTCACTCTCGAATGCTGACCTCCATGGACTTGCAGCCGGTCTCGGAAGCGATATCAATTTTCTGCTGAGTGGCGTGCCAGCAGCAATCTGTCGTGGCCGTGGGGAATTGATTGAGCCGTTCCCGCTTGCTCGAAAGCTATTCTTTGTTGCGGTCCGACCGAAGTCCGGGAACAGCACGGCCGCCGTGTTTCGGGCCACCGACATGCCGGATCAATGCCTCAACTCTTCCGCTGTGGTATCCGTCTTGAGCGGGCAGGGCTCCCAACGTTTCCAGGATGTTGTCTTTAATCGACTCACCAGTGCGGCTAAGAAAACAAACCCTGAGATGGCCGAACTGATGGTGCGCCTTCATAGACTTGCCGGTCGTCCGGTCTTCATGTCCGGTAGCGGCTCAACCGTTTTCGTTGTTGCCGAAAGTCGCGTCGAGGCGACTCAACTTCAGACACAGGTGAAACAAGCATTGCACCGGACGGCCTGGATCCTCGAAACCGCTGACCCTGCCACCAGGACCTGCATGTAGAGCAGACAATGCCGGTCATTACTCTGCATGTGACGTTTCTGTATTCTTCCGGAAACATGTCGCTCCGGCTCACCTGGACAAGCTCAGTTCCTCAATGCTCCTCCGATTATTCAGGCGTTGCCGATCGGCACCATTTGAATCATTTCGTGTTGCCTGCGCCGAAATGCTGTTGAGAGCCTGAGTTGCGACGCCTTCGTGAGGGGAATCCATTCCCCTCGTTGATTTCAGGCAACATCGTTCGGACCTTGCCTTTACGATCTGTAAACCCCAACGCAAAGATTGAAGAATCTGCGTAACACAATACCACATTTGTGTTTAGATCCGATCAGAACAACAACAAATACAATTTTCTTTGCGCGCCAAGGGGGTTTGGCATACAGGCTGCTTTACATCTCCTGCATCAACGCTGATCAAAGTGACCAGCCAATACAGACAAGAGTGAAACTCATCCGAAACTGAGTTTCACGACAACGACACAGGAGACGCACCATGAACATTCTGAATGCACTGAAGAACGACGAAAACGGCTTTGTAGTTTCTGCGGAAC
>CAIJTV010001358.1:0-2617 GCA_903823635.1 uncultured Planctomycetaceae bacterium | reverse complement strand
GTCTGGGTCTCCTAACCATCCCTGCGGCACTTCTTCCCACTCATTGACGTCTCTCCACCGCAAACCCTCCAACGCCGCCGAATCCACCGCTGTCTGCATCTGTCGCTGAGTCAGCCTTGCAAAGCCGATGTCGATCACCAGCGCCGCCAGTCCCATCAGTGCGAACATCAGCATCGCAAAAAACACCAGCGTATAGCCTGCACGATGCGAGCGATTCGTTCTCAAGCCGTTTGGCACTCGCTGCGTGTAACGGGTCTGGATCGCTGCCGACCTACCAAACGTTCCGCGCTGCGGAAACGCCAATGACAAACAACCGCGGCTAGCGCCCTGCGGCTCATTTTCGGCGTAGCCTAGAACACGGAAGCAACGCATTATCGTGGCCTCGCGTTGTTCGATCGTGAACCCGCGAACTGGTGGTACTCCCGTTTCGATCCGATCATCGTCTCGACCACCGTGGCATTCTCCAGCGGATCAAAACTCGGGATCGTCGGTCGATCTTGAACCGAATCCGCACCGGGCACAGACTTGCTCGCGGCTGTTCGCGGCAATCCCACCGCAAGCAGATGAGACCGCCGCTTCTGAGCTTCCGCGCCACCTTCATCTTCACTGAACGATGCGGCCCAGGCGGCCTGCAATCGAGTCAGATCTTCGTTACGAATCTCCAGGACCGTCTGCCCCTTTCGAGATGCTCGCACAATGCGCACATCCGAAACGACAACCTCGGAAATTGGCCGACGCGGATTGAACCCATGCACCACAACTCCAGCGACGGGCTTTGTCACGCCACGCATCAGAATGACCACACGATCATCGGCCTGAAATCCGTCCAGCCCTTCAATCTCGCGATCCGCCACGGCATAGATTGTGGTTCCTTGCGAGGCTCCTGCTGCAATGCCGGGGACTGATCCCTCCGGCAGGAAATCGTCCGCGACAAAAAAGTCATCCCGACGTTTCGCGCGCTTTAGAACTCGACCATAGAAAGAAGTAATCTCATCAGCACTCAAAGCCTGGTCGAAACGAGCATCGTCGGTCTCGACAAGTCGAAACATGGCACGCCGTCGATTTCCCTGCCAGACGTTTTCCGCAAACGCTTCGAAGGCATCAATATCCTGAGCGGCGACCGCCACCTTCTTCATGCCTTCCGGAGCCACCGCATCGTCATCGTTTCCATGGAACGCGGGAGTAAACAAGGCTCGCTTCGTAGCCAAAGCCGCCGCAATGCGTTCCACGTCTCGATCATCCACCGCAATCAGGAGCGGCATTCCGGATGGCGCGGATTCCGCGGTGGACACAGTTCCTCGATTCAGTTCAGCACCCAATGCACGCTGAGCAGCCGCGGGTGCCGGAAATCCGACCGGCCCGATCACGATCGCATCGGTTGCCACAAACCACGGTTCGCTACGGAAACCAAAGGATTCGTCCCAGGTCCGCAACGTTTCCCGAGTCGCGATGTCAGTTCGCTTACGAACGACTTTCGTCCCGTCCGGACGAGTTTCCGTTTCTTCTTCCTCGTCTTCACTCTCCAGAGAGAAGCTGGCCAGCAGATCAATGTGGTCATCAATCTGCAGATGTTCGGCTCCGTACATGCGGTTCCAGGGAATGGCGAACGCCGTGCGACCTGGCGGCACGAAGTTGGTCACCGACGGTCGATCGCCGACAACCGTGGCGCGTGACGATGTGTCGTCATCGGCCTGAAGATTCTGCGAGGCGATTGATGTGTTCTGAAACGTCCCCTCAGTCGGCCCGTCTGGCACCTTCTCTCCTGATTTCGGAGGCGAAGGAACCGCAGTGAACTGCCAACTTCCCGGTTGATCCTCCGGAGAACTGCTCGCCGGCTTGAAATCGACTGAGCCATCGTCTCGTTTTACGGGTTGATTCTGTTTCTGAGCCTGACTCTTCAAGAGATCTCGACGACACAGAAAGCTGCCCGCAGGAATATCATGCTTTGCGACAGCCCCCAGAAGATCATCCAGTGACGTTGCGATGTCCATCTCGGCCAATTGGCGAGCCGAAACGGGTTCCATGCGAATGCGGCGAGTTGCAGGGTTGACGAATGAATCTCGCGTCACGACTTCATAGGCCAGGATCGCTCGAACTGTCACCGGAGCCAATTGAACGTCAGATTGCGAACTTGTTTCAGCGACTTCAACGCCCAGATCGGCCTGCATCGAATGAGCGACACAAGTGATCGCAAGTTCCTTATTGAGAGCACTCTGCAACGGAATCACATCATCTGGTGAAACAGCAATGGCGACCTCATACTTGGGCTCATTCTGAATACGTTTACCTTGCGTGAGTGACGAGGTCGTAGACGCCTGGTTTCGCACGTAAACGGGCTTCAGGACGACAGCATTCTCAGCCAGCAGCAACGGTTCGGTGCCGGACTTGGCATCGGCCTTCGACGCCGGAGCAACGAGAGCCGCTCCCGGAAGTCGGCTATTATAATTGGAGTTGAACGCACTCACTTCACCTGTTGGCACACTGGCCATCAGGTCGATACGATCACCTGCGTTGAGTGCATGAACTCCGGTGAGTTTGGTGGCGTCGAGCGTGACAGCTCGCATGCCCGGCGGAGTGGCTCCGGCGATTCCTTCAGGAGTTCCCTGCGGAAAGAACG
>CAIJTV010001357.1:0-2484 GCA_903823635.1 uncultured Planctomycetaceae bacterium | reverse complement strand
GCTACGGAACTGGTTCCAAATCGTATCCGTAAATGGTGTGCCTGCGTTCGCCGGGGCGAACTTGTCACACCCTGCAAATTGCATTGCTTTTCTGTAGGGTGTGACAAGTGAGCCTTAGCGAACGCAGGGTCACCGGTTGAGTCTCCAGGTCATTTAAGCAGGAAGTTATCTCGGGACTGTTCCTAAAAAAGTGGCTACGCGGGAGCACCGGGAGGTTTTCCTTTTCCCGCCCGGACGTAATCGGCTCGTTCACGAGCGTACTCTTCAGGACTGATCTCAATCGCAGCTTCGCGCTGAGCTTTCCCGGCATCAAACAGCTTCTTCAGGAACGGAACACACCAGCCACAGCCAGTACCGGCCCCGCCGCATTCGCTCACCTCACTGGGTACTCGTGGCTGATGCAGCCTGATAAAATTTACAATCTTCCGCTGAGTCACATGGAAGCAATAGCAGAGCTTGTCGTCCGGCTGCATAACAGATCTCAAGACCAACAGAAGACCAGATTTACGTCGCGACAGGGTAACATGAATGGAAGCGGCAGAAAACGCCGAAGCGCAATGCAATTCTATGCAATTGGGCGATCTGATCGGTAAGAACTGCCTGGAGACGAAGAGTTGGTGTTGACGTAATCTGCCGAATCCACAGAATCCGGAAATCTCTCTCAAGTCGCGAATACTCTCCTCTCTCAAAGCCCGCTCCTCGGGGCTCGCGACCTGATAAATCGGCCATCATGGCTACCCACCTGAGATTTGCCTCTCCTTTCTCTCGGCAGGTGATTCTGTGAACAAGACACTGACTTCGATTGTCGCAGCGGTGACGTTTCTGGCCTCATCGCCAGTGGTGTTTGGCCAGAGCGCCTTCTATGGACAGCAAAGGCAATATACCGGCGGGCAATTTGCCGGCGCCGGTATTTATCAGCCGACAATGACTGCGATGACGGTGTTTCAGGCCGGTGATTCCGCCGTCCCGATTCCGCAGGATCCGGGGGCTGCACCTGCTCCATCGTTTGGTGCCCCTTCGATGAATTCCACAACCACTCCTCTCGGTACGATTCCGCCGAACAATGGTTCTGTGATTACATCACCGGACCCTTCATTACCGGTCTATCAAAACGACACCACCTGGAATGCGTTTTCGCCGCCCGTTGTCAGTGATCCATTTCTGCAGCCTGGTTATGGGCAGCAAGGTTACGGTCAGCCCTACGGACAGCCAGGCTATGGAATGCAGCAGTCTCCGTATGGGGGCTATACGCAGGGAGTGCCGCCGCAGGGCATGTCGACTTACGGAGCGAATGGGGCTCAGCCTTATCGCTTTGGCTGGCAGAATCGATTGGATGTTTCGTGGATGCCTGGCCAAACCGTGACCGGTCCTGCCCCAGGGGCTTCAGGCGATGTCGGAATCTTCGGAGTTGATTACGAACTGGCTTATGGAACTCCGTTTCTTCCTGGCTGGGTGCTGAACTGGACGAATCAGTTCGGGTACCGAAACTGGGATGGTCCAGGCGGACAGGTTGTTCAGCCTCGCGATCTCTATCGCTTCGGTATCGACTTCGAAATGGAAACTCCGCAGGCCGGCCCGTTCAGCATCAGTCTGGGCGTGACTCCATCGATCAACACCGACCTGAATGCAGATCCATGGAAAGAAGGCCTCCAGATTGATGGACGCGGAATTATGTTCTTCCAACTGGATCAATACTGGACTCTGGGACTGGGTGCTCAGTATTGGGATCGCGTCGACGACCGCATCATTCCCTGGGCCGGTTTGATTTATCGTGATGACTACTGGGAATGGCAGCTCATGTATCCCGAAGCACGCATCAGCGTGTTCCTTGGCAACGAAGCGTACTGGGCCAAATGGGCGTATGTGCGAGCTGAATATCACGTCGAAGCCTACGGAATCGAAAGTTCCTTCAACGGTGGGGCTGTGGCAGAGACTCAGTTTGAGGTCGAAGATTACCGAGTTCTCGGCGGCTTCAAGATGGACGCCGGACGCTACAACTGGTTTATCGAAGGTGGCTGGGTCTTCAATCGCGAAGTCAAATTTGCGAACGCGACACCAGGCTACGAAATCGGCAGCGGCTTCATCGGCCAAATCGGACTTCGCTTCTGATCTGATGTTCTGGCATTGGAACGGTCGACCGCAGAAAGCCCCCTTCTCCCCTTCTCCCCTTCTTGAGTTCACTTCATGTCTGCTCCCGTTGCTGTCATTCTTGCCGCCGGCAAGAGCACTCGTATGAAGTCCGAAGTGCCAAAAGTTCTGCATCCGGTCTGCGGACGCCTGATGATCGAATACGTTCTCGATGCCGCACGCGCTGCGGGTGCCGAGCGACTGATTGTTGTCGTGGGCCACAAAGCGGATCTGGTCCGATCCTCACTGGCCCATCATCCCGATGTTGTGTTCGCGGAGCAGACGGAGCAAAAAGGGACGGGGCATGCCGTCATGATGTGTGAAAAACATCTGGCGGAGCATTCCGGTTCAGTACTG
>CAIJTV010001356.1:0-5496 GCA_903823635.1 uncultured Planctomycetaceae bacterium | reverse complement strand
TGCCGGTCATCGCACGAACATACTGATGTCTGAAGCTGAGGAGATCGGCGTCGGCATTCGTAGCGGAGCCTTTATTCCATCAGGAGGAAATGCGACCCTCGTCACTGAAAAGTTTGGACGACGCGACCTGAACCCGATCATTACCGGCGTCGTGTATGCTGACACGAATAATTCTGACTTCTACGATATTGGCGAAGCGGTTCGTGGCGGCACCATCACAGCACGTCGCGTCAGTGACGGCGCGACCTTCACGGAGACAATTGGCACATCGGGCGGGTATGGCCTGATTGTTCCTGCCGGAAGCTATGTGGTTACCGCCGCGTTCACCCGGAACGGTATTCCGGTTTCCATGTCCTCCAATGTGACCATGTCCGTCGACAACGTGAAGGTTGACTTTGATGCCACGGCGGCTGTGACAGTGAATCTTACGCTGTCATCGCCAACAGTCGCAATGACCGAGACCGGAACCGCGGCCACCATGCAGTTTACGGTCACTCGAGTCGGCAGCTTGACCGGGGCACTCACGGTCAATCTGAATTCCAACGACACTTCAGAACTCTCTGTTCCGGCCAGTGTTTTGATCCCAGATGGACAGAGTTCCGTCAACTTCACCGTCACGGCAGTCGATGACGGACTCATCGACGGCACACAGACTGCTTTAGTGCAGGCCTCTGCTGTTGGTGCGGTCGCAGTCAATCGAAGTATCACTGTCGCCGATACGACAGCACCGACATTCACTGTTCTTGACATTGTGACCACAACACTGAGACCGACGTTCTCCTGGATTGGCATTTCCAACGCTGCCAGTTACGAGATTCTGGTCGTACAGATCACGACGGCATCTGCTGTTTTTCATCGACAGGCGGGGATTACAACCACGTCCTACACGATGCCCATCGACTTGCCACTTGGCACCTTCTATATCCGCCTTCGAGCAATCACCTCCGCGAGACTATTAAGTCCGTGGGGGCCGATCCAGATGATTCGCTCGCGTCCTTTGACTACTGTGGAAGGATCCGGCCGAACTGAAACTTCCGGAACGTTCACGATCCGGTGGGCCGCAATTCCTGGAGCCACCAGCTACGACATTGTGGTAGACCGGCTGACATCGCAGACACGGGGCTTTTTAAGAAACGGGGCTGTCCCGACGAACTCGCTTGTTGTCAGTGACTTCCCGATTGGCCAGTATCATGTTCGTGTCAGAGTACTGGCACCTGGAATGGCGTCGGGCTGGAGCATTGCCGCCCTCTTGACCGTTAGTATTCAGCCTGCCGGCGTTCGAGTTAACGCTGCTGGTTTTGGCTCGGTCGCGACGCTGAATTGGGATGCCGTGAACGGGGCGGTGCGGTATGACGTACAAGTCGACAATCAGACGACCGGAGTGAGTCAGGTCATTCGCAACGTGAATGTCGTTGGCACAAGCCTGGCGATGCCAACGTTGACACCTGGATCCTACACTGCCGTCGTCAGAGCGATCGACTCTGCGAACAGAACTCATTCAGCATCAGCGCCTTTGGCGTTTGTGTTCAATAATTCAACTCCCCTGACTTATGCCGCAACGACACTCGCAGGCCGGCCATTGTTTAGCTGGATCACTGTCGCCGGGGCTGTTCGCTACGAACTTGTCTTCGCTAATGCTTCTCTGGTCCCGCAAATCACCCTCAGCAATCTCACTGGCAATCAGTATCAACCTGCAGTTCCACTGGCCGCAGGAGTGTGGCGAGCCTGGATTCGAGCGTTCGATGGTAGCGGCAATGCGACGGTAGTCAGCAATACCGTTGCGTTTACACTGGTTTAGCACGCACAACAATACGGGACGAGCTCCCGTCTCTGGAACGGCGTGGCGACTACTGGATGAACGGATTGGCTGAGCGTCTTGATGCTCGTCTCAGGCGGGCACGAAGGTCGGCAGGCAGCGGTGCGTATTGAGATTGGACGTTGGGCTTTGGAGTTGATGTGCCGCTGGGAAACAAGATCGCTCGCAGCTGTCGCCGCACGGCTGAACTGAGTTTGGCTGAAGGACAAATGCGTTCGTCCGCGACGGAGCAAGGTGGTGCTTCTGAGATCGCAGAACAGGTATCGGATCTGCAGGCCTCGCGGGGATGAGTAGTCCCAGTCTGCGTTTCAGCCTCTTCAGCTTAAGAGGCTATCCACCAGACTCTTCCTATGCCAAATGAAAGCGGTGCATCACGCGGTGAAAGACGGGAGTCAGCATGACCGCCGTAGCGCTGAGGAAGATGACACCGCTGAATAAGGCATAGAACGATGCAAACAATTTGCCTGCAGTTGTTGTCATCGGGTTGACGGGGCCCATTCCCGTCAGAATCATTGACGCGTTCAGCAGGGCGTCGATCCACTGCAATCCGCCGAACCAGCGATAGCCAAGAATGCCGACTCCCAGGCTCGCTCAAATTATAAATGCGGAAGCAACTCCGTAGAGAGACAGCCGCAGAAAAAAATGAGCCCGCTCGGCCAACGGCTGTGATTTTTTCTCAAATCTCATCGTCTTTTGATCCAACTCAGCCACGTTCGTGGGGCGGCCTTCAATCCCGTTGAAAGAACGCTAAAATGCATGTTTCACGCCAGAGCAGTATACCGCGCACTTTATTCTGATGTGACAGTTCTGTCATTGAGTGCCCGGACTTCTCCCACACTACGGCGTTTTGATCGCGAAGGCAGATAGAATGACCACGTATTTCCCGGAAGTTGACAAGATCCAGTTCGAAGGAACATCGTCCCGCAATCCTCTGGCCTTCCGGCATTATAACGCGTCCGAGATTGTCGAAGGCCGGACGATGAACGACTGGCTGCGCTTCGCCGTCTGTTACTGGCACACGTTCCGAGGAACCGGGTCTGATCCTTTCGGTGCTCCAACGCTGATGCGGCCATGGGACGACGGAACTGATTCTCTGGACAATGCACTGCGTCGTGTTGATGTCGCCTTCGAGTTTATGACCAAACTGGGAGTTCCATACTACTGCTTCCATGATCGCGATGTGGCTCCTGAAGGTGCGACTTTGCGAGAAAGCAATGCTAACCTGGATGCTGTTGCTCGCAAGCTGAAGGAAGCTCAGCGTTCAACAGGCATCAAACTTCTGTGGGGTACGGCGAACCTGTTTTCACATCCTCGTTATATGCACGGAGCAGCAACAAGCCCGAATGCGGATGTGTTTGCTTACGCTGGTGCCCAGGTGAAGAAGGCTCTGGAAGTTACCTATGAACTGGGTGGCGAGAACTATGTATTCTGGGGCGGTCGCGAAGGCTACATGTGCTCTTATAATACTGACATGAAACGCGAACTGGACCATCTGGCTCGCTTCATGCACATGGCTCACGAGCATGCGAAGTCGATCGGTTTCAAGGGTCAGTTCCTGTTTGAGCCAAAGCCAAAGGAGCCGACCAAGCACCAGTATGACTTCGACGCGGCCGCATGTCTCAACTTCCTGCGTCAGTATGGTCTGATGGATGTTGTGAAGCTGAACATCGAAACGAATCATGCGACGCTCGCTGGTCACTCGATGATGCACGAACTCGAATACTCTTCAATCCAGGGAGTTCTCGGAAGCATCGACGCCAACACCGGCGACCTGCTTTTGGGCTGGGATACTGACCAGTTCCCAACGGACATTTACCTGACAACACAGATCATGCTGGTGCTGATGAAGCAGGGCGGATTGCATTCCGGTGGAACGAACTTCGACGCGAAGGTTCGCCGCGAAAGCATCGACCCGATCGACCTCTTTCATGCTCATGTTGGCGGTATGGACGCGTTTGCTCGCGGTCTGAAAATCGCCGCTGCGATTCGTGCTGATGGCGTGCTGAACGATTTCGTTCGCCAGCGTTACAGCACTTACGACAACGGAATGGGGCGGCGCATCGAAGCGGGCTCGGTTTCTCTGAATGAACTGGACACCTACATTCAGGAAAGCACCAGCCTGACGGCCAATACCAGCGGTCGCCAGGAAATGCTGGAAAACCTCATCAACCGCTACATCTAACAAGGGCTGAGCGCTTGTCCCGGTTGGCCTGACGGCCTGATCCCCGGGGAGAGGCTAACGTTGTTCGCTGCGGGCAGAGTGTGTGCATGATGGATGCACTCTGCCGAGTGAAACGCCGGTGCGATTCTCCATGGATCCTGCCGTTTGTTGGCTTATGCAGATCACAGCATCGTCAGTGGACACCTTGATCAAACCTCAGAGCAGGTTGACAGACAATGGCGTATTGCCCTGAATGTAAAGGCGAAATGTCAGCAACCGAGATTGTATGCCCGCATTGTGGGTACGACTTCCCTGCGTCTGGCTACAACCGCAATACCGGGGGCGGCTTCGCCTATTCAGCGGTTGCTGACGTGGCACTCATCGTAAGTATGTGTGCTGCAACCATTGGAGCATGCGGTGCGGCAATCGCAGCGATTGTTGCCATTGCTCAAGGGCAGTTTATGAACGGACTCCTTGTGTATCCAATCGCGTGTCTCCTGCAACTGGGGATGCTTGTTGTGTTCATTCGCGTTCAGAAGTAGTTGCCTTTTGTCTCAGTCACCGGAAGCATAAAGAATAGGTGTTGGCTCTTTGAATTAGGCGCAGATCGCGTCGGTTCAGAAACAATGACCAGCAGGAACACAACACAGGGCGCCGAAGTTCAGGAGGGGAACGCATCCTGAGGAGCTTTGTTTCTTTCGTTTCCTTCTGCTCAATGGCTCAAATTCATTTTGGACAGCCACTCTCCTGCTGGATTGCACGTGTCTGTTCCACGTTTTCGACGAATGCAAGTTCGCGTTTAACTCCAGTCTGTGAGTGATGCGTAACGGTGGTTTCCCGAAAATCAACCGGAATTCGTGAGTCTGGGCAAAGTGCAGTGACTTTTCCGGCAAGAGCTGGACTTCGGAAAGGCACCGCTAAAATTCCTCCCGGCGGTCGTGGGTTGTTCTGCGGCCTTTTAAGTTTCAGGGAGGGTTAAGGATGATTCGGTTCTGGTTCCTTGCGTTGGTACTTGTTGGCCTGATGGTTGATGTTTCGGAAGCTCGCGGACGAAATCGTTCCTCGCGCAGTTCAGGTCGAACAATGCAAACGCACAATCCTGTGCGGTATTCACGTCCCTTGTCGTATTCGACTCCGTCGAACAACGTAGTATCGCAAGCAGGGATGCAGTCGTCTCAGTCTCCAATTCAACAGGTCAGCTATCAGAGCTTAACGGGATCCTCTGCGGTCCACGATGGTTCGATGCAGGCGTGGGCAGAAGACGAAGCGAGAATGATGGCTGAACGCGGCACATGCGGTCACATTCGTTCGGCTCCGGTCGGGCACTTTGTGGGCGTTGGTTGCGGGATGACATGCATGGGCAGCGGAACTCTGGTGGCTGAAGCTAATTACCAGGGCAAGATGGTACGCGTCTGGCGGCGTTAGAAGTGCTTGATCACTTCTAGAAACAGTGGCCTGTCAGTGGCCGGAGCAATCTGCTGCGGCACTGGGTTGTTGATATCAGTTTGCAGCCCCGTTC
>CAIJTV010001355.1:0-7206 GCA_903823635.1 uncultured Planctomycetaceae bacterium | reverse complement strand
TCAGAACTGTCACGTCGTGAAATGCAGCAGTTGCTGGAGTTGTTGGATGGGCTCAAACGCAGTAATGGACGAGACACGATCATTGCGGAATGGCTAGCCGCTCAGGAAAAGCGATTTGGAACATCCGAACTGGCCGGCGTTCTGCGAGTCGCGGATGAATACTTGTTTGTTTTCGAGCAATGGAAGAATTCTGCTCATCAGCAGAAAGGAATTGATCTCCTGAAATCCGCGTGGGCCATCGCCGCTGTGGAATCTCCCGGCGATGCTGTTCAGATCGCAGAGCGTCTCAAAGTGCTCGGCTGGGAACATCTGAATGGAAAATGGCTGACGACGCAGCAGATGGAAACTTTGCCGAAGGACGATATTCAGATTGCGATTCGAGATGGGCGAGTTGTCAAAGGCATGACGGCTCAGCAGGTTGCACAAACGCTGGGTCAGCCGGAACGCATTTCGCGATTTGGGTCTGCCAAGGTGATGCGAGAGATGTGGACGTATGACGGCACTGGTTCGGCCGGTCTGGTTGTACGCCTGCGGAAAAGTCTATTGAGCCGAGCGGATCAGTTAGTGGTGGAGGATGTGTCCAGAACCTCTGCATTGGCGACCCCCTGATGTGAGGTTTACTGGGGTTCTCTGGCACAGTTTTAAAGCATCGACAATAATTGCGGCTGGCCTGTTATTGACTTGAATGAGTTTTGATGAGGGATTCTCGATGGCTTCTTTGTTACGTGGACTGATCATTTCACTTGCTCTGCCGGGCTTATTGCAGGCGTCTGACTGGCCACAATGGCGTGGACCGGAACGGAATGCTCAGTCGGACGAAGTCCTGGCGTCGAAGGATTGGACCGCCGATCCACCGAAGCATCTTTGGACCGTCGAAGGATTTGGTGAAGGTTACGCGAGCGTTGCGGTCGTCGGTGGTGTGCTGTACACGTTGGGCGATGTTGACGGCGGTCAGTCCGTAATTGCGGCCAGCGCTGAGGATGGAAAGATTCTTTGGAAGCAGCCACTGACGGAAACACGACCGGAGCATAAGTACGAAGGTTCGCGATGTACTCCTTCAGTTGATGGAGACCGTCTGTATGTTGTTTCTTCTGACGGAGCGGTCAGTTGTCTGAAATCCGCCACAGGTGAAATTGTCTGGCAGAGAAAGTTCTCTGAATGGAATGGCCGAATGATGTCTGGCTGGGGATTTTCGGAATCTCCGCTGGTTGATGGCGATCGTGTGTTGTGCACGCCCGGTGGCGACGATGCGATGGTTGTTTGTCTCGACAAGATGACCGGAAAAGACATCTGGGCTTGCAAGGCTTCCATCGAAGGCAGTGCTGGCAAGGACGGGGCGGGCTATTCATCCATCATGATTTCGAATGCTGTTGGGGTCAAGCAATATGTGCAGTTGGTGGGGCGAGGCCTGATCGGGATTCGAGCGGAAGACGGGAAACAGCTTTGGAGCTATAACCGAGTTGCCAACGGCGTGGCCAATATTTCAACTCCAATCATTGATGGAAATCTGGTCTTTGCGTCAACGAGCTACAAGACCGGGGCTGCTCTTGTGGAGTTGAAGAAGGATGGTGACGGAGTCGTTGCTGAAGAGAAGTATTTTTTGGAAGGCCAGGTCTTCAACAATCATCATGGCGGAATGATTTTGTTGGACGGGCATATCTATGCCGGGCATCAGCAGAATGAAGGATTTCCGACCTGCGTCAATCTCCTGACGGGAGAGATCGTCTGGGGCGGAAAACTTCGTGGCGCTGGCAAGGGCTCAGCAGCGGTGCTGTTTATTGATGGCCATCTGATCTTCCGTTATCAGGACGGCACCGTCGCGCTGATCGAAGCTGTGCCAACGGGATATAACCTGAAGGGCTCATTCGCGCCCGACTACCAGAAAGGTGCGAGCTGGTCTCATCCGGTCATCGTGAATGGCAAGCTGTACCTTCGGGAGCAGGACAAATTGATGTGCTACCAGGTTGGTAAATAGTTCTGGTAAACTGGCAGCATCGCGGAGACATTCGTCTTGAGCAGCAGCAGCGATGCCGGAAGATCAATGCAAGAAACCCCGCGGAAACAATTTCCTCGGGGTTTCTTTTTGTTGGTCAACTAATTTACATCCTTACCTGTCAGTTGCTTTTCCACAGAGTCGGCTCGCGAGCCGAGTTCGATTGCGCTGCGGCGGATATCTTCGCCGCTGACAGTCGCTCTGGAATAGGTGTCAACCATCACAAAGTAGGGGCGACCACCGATATCACGGATTGAGATGCCTCCGTGATGCATCAATGCATTGAGCCGGAGAGCGTCTTCGTAAAAATCTGCTCGAGCTTCACAGCAGATGCTAAAGATCATCAGAAGGCGGTCGCCTGCAGAGTGCTCACTGTTTTCGATGTAGACAGTTTGAGCCCGTTCGTCGCGGAGAGTGAGATGGACCTTGAAGCCATCGTCGCCGTCGGGCTCCCATTGAATACTGGGAAGTCCGTTGAACGCATCGTAGATGAGATTGTCGAGATCACGCGTCGAACCCAGTACCGCCTGCAGCAACTGCGAAGCGGCCGCTGCGTCGCGAGGACGGCTTTTAGGATCTCTGTTCAGCATCAGTGAAACGCACTCCGCGATATCCAGCGGAATGTCTTCGTTGATTCGACGAACACTGGTATACCGAGCCGTCAGGATGGATTTCATCAGCGTATTTACAGAGTCCCCTTCGAACGGGAATTTTCCGGTCAGCATCAGGTAATAGCAGACGCCCAGGGCATACACATCGCTTTGAGTTGTTGCCGAGTCCCCTTCAAACAGCTCCGGCGCCATGAAATAGGGAGTGCCTGCAAGATTCGTATTGGGCAGATCATTCCCCATGACTCGCTTCGCAAGACCGAAGTCTACGATCTTCGGAATGCCGCCTGGTGTCACTAAAACGTTGTCGGGTTTAAGATCGCGGTGAACGATTCCAAGGCGATGCGCCATCGCAAGTCCGCTTGCAATACCAACGGCCATCGCAGTCGAACGGATTGGTCCGATCGCTCCTCCTTCGTCAATTTCGCATTGCAGTGAATGGCCCGGGACGTACTCCATTTCAAGGAAGTGGTAGTCTCCTGTTCGACCGATCGCGTGCGTTGTTACGACATTCGGATGAACCATCGCCGCCGCAGCCCGGCCTTCGTTCTCGAATCGCTCCACATAATCGACTTCTCGAGAGACCTTGCGCGGAGACAACAGCTTCAAGGCACACAGACGCTGCAAGCTCGTATTCCGCGCGAGATACACGACACCCATGCCGCCACGGCCCAGAAGTTTCTGGCACTGATAAATGTCCAGGACCTGCCCGGGCAACAGCAGTTGATCGAGTTCCATTTCCAACGTTGCCGAAGCGGACTCCACGGCGTCGGCATTCAGCAGCAAGGTGTCTTTTTGCCAAATATTCTCCTGCGCGGTGAGTTTCATTCCGCAGCGAGGGCATGCGGCGAGACTACCGGAGAAAAGTTGGTTGCAGGCGGTGCAGTACAAGTTAGCCAAGTCATCGTTCCGTTATGAATCAGGGGAATATCGGGCCACCTTGAAGCCAAGTGAGCTGACCGACAGTTACTCCCCAAAAACCAGGCAGATTCCCCCTGAGACGCCGATCATAACAAATAGGCCTTAAAAGATGCGACTTTGAAGCCGGCCTGTCAGAGTTCCGGCAGCCATTCAACTGACGGTCCCGAGCCACTGGACAGAAATTCCCCGATTTCACGTGCGGCAGATTGTCGCAGCCTCGGCTATGCTGTGAAATAGACGGTGTTTCAGTGACGCGGTTCGAGCGAAGCCGAAAAATCTTTCAGGTTGGCAGCTCAGGGCGGGCTGTATTCCCATCTATGTGAATTGATTCGGGGTTACATCAGCATTCCTGCTATTCATGTGAATTGCCTCAGATATTGAGTCCAGGAGTTTGGAAATGAAGTGTCGTTTATTCTGCCAGTGTTGTCTGTTAGCGTTGTGTTTGCTGAGTTCGGTGGCTTTCGCCGCTGATCGAGCATCGAATGACAGCCTATTGAATAATGCTTTGAGTGTCTGGAGAGCTGGAGATTTCGGTTCAGCAGAAAAGATGCTGAGCGACATCATCGAGAATGGAACAGATGACCCTCGCCCGTTGTATTTTCGTGGAATTCTTACGGAGCAAATGGGCCATGATGGTACGGCCGACCTAAAGGCTGCTGCGAAGCTGGAAGCGGAGACAAGCACGGCCTCACTCGTGAATCGTTCGATCGAGCGAACTCAGGGACCGTTACGTGTTCGGATCGAACGTTTTCGTCTGGCTGCTCGAAATGCCCTGAAGGCTGATCCTGAAAACGAGCGACTGAAGTTGGTTTATCGTGATGCTCTCGAAGCACGGCGGCAGGGAGATTCCCCGACTGCCATTCAGCTACTGAAAGAAGCGGCGGCCGGTGGTTCCGATCCACGATATTTTTATATGCTCGGAGTTACTCTGGCGGAAGCCGGAGAGAATGAAGAAGCCAGGGAGTTCTTCGTTGAAGGTTTGAAACATGAACAGACTCCTCATCATTCTCAGTTGGTCCGCGAAGCGTTGTCCGGTGTTCAGGGGGATATTCGCCGGATGATTGAAGAGCAGACTTCGATCGAAATTGCTGGCCGGCAGATTACTCGTCAGACAAATGTTCGCGAGATTCAACGGCGATCTTTGATGACTCAGGACCAGTTGTTGGCCGATGCGAGTGCAGCCACGGAAATGGCCGCTGCTCGTGAAGAGGCGGAAGACGCAGCTCGTCGTAAGGCAGCCGCTGATAAAATTCTGGCAGAGAACAAAGCTCGCGATGCCGTTGCTGAAAGGATGAAAGAAAATGCCGTCGCGGCAACGGAGAAACCTGCTGCACCAAACAAAACAGAGATGCCTGAAGAGCCAGCGGTTGCCGCCACAGAGCCAATGCCTGCTGATCCGGATGCCCCAGTTAATCCGTTTCTGACCGGTGGTGCGGGAGCAGGGCCAGCAATGGCTCCGAAGTCCAGTGTTACGGCAGGTCCGATTGATATGTCCTATCTGCCGGCCGCGACAGAATACTTGATGTATGTTCGGCCCGGCGATTTGCTGGAGAGTGGATTCACGAAACCGCTGACAGATATGCCTCAGTTTCAGCAGGCAATGACGGAGATGTCCGCTCAGACAGGATTCGTCCCTGGTGATATCGACTCTGTCACGATGGGAATGGGCAATTTGATCGCCACCATGATACCTGTCATTGGGCAGGCGATGGGTGGAGGCCAGCCGGATCCAGCCGCAATCTCGAAGCAGCTGATGGGTGGTGAAAATGCTATGATCGTTGTTCGAACGAACAAGGATATTGACATCGCAGCTCTCATGACACAGGGGAACGCGACTGAATCGACCCACGACGGCAAGGCTTATTATTTGCTGCCAAATCCGGATCCAAATGCTCCTGTGATGGCTCTGCACGCGGTTGATTCAAAGACGTTCCTGATGGCATCCGAGCCCGGCCTGAAAGCCGCCATCACGAACGGTCCCGGTACAGCGGCGAATGAGCAGTTTGCGTTTGTATCCAGAAGCAGCCACCTTGTTCAGGCGTTCTCCAGTCCGCTGCTGGCCGGCATGAGTGCTGGAATTCCTGATCCTCCACCAAACGTGCCAGCACAGGTTGCACAACTGGTGGGTGCAATCAAAGGTCGGATCTCCGGTGGTGCGATTGTTATGGATGCCGGCAGTGATCTGGCCCTGAACATAAAATTGAATCTGACGGAAGAGAGTGCTGCCGATGAAGCCAATCAGGCTCTGACTGGCCTCGTGATGATGGGCAAGCAGATGGCTCCGTTGGCATTAGGACAGGCGCCACCGCCACTGCAGCCTTCTCTTGGTGAGGCCATCAATAGCCTTGCATCGACATCTGCTGATTCGTCAGTGGCAGTCAGCATTACGATTCCCGGAGCAATCGTGCAGGTCCTCAAGGATAATCCCGGGTTATTAGGGCCACCAGCTGGAGGTCCTCCGTCCGGGGACGAAATTCGCTAGGACAGCATGCTGAAACGAATTGCATCTGCGAGTTCATCTGCTGCAGTATCATGAGCACGCAATGTGGCACACTCCGCGATGTCCCAATGAAGTCCGGGACATTCCACGGAGTGTGCCTGCTGTTCTTTTTTGATGTTTAGCCTAGACGTCCGTTACCATCGCGGCATGGCGGAATGCGAGCACTGGATCGCTCCATGTCGGAATGAATTCCTGAGCAACAAATCCTGTGTATCCCGTCGCGATGATTGCTCGCAGGACCGCCGGGTAGTTGATTTCCTGCTTGTCATCCAGTTCGCGTCGTCCGGGGTTTCCTGCGGTGTGGTAATGTCCGATCAGCTGATGGTACATCTGGATGCGACGAATTACGTCGCCATGCATAATTTGCACGTGATAGACATCGAACAGAAGCTTGAAGTAAGGCGAATCCATTCGCTTCACCAGCTCGATGCAACGCTCGACGTTGTCGCCAAAATATCCCGGATGTCCCTTCATCGGATGAGAACTGTCGCGAGTATTCAGATGCTCCAGAACCAGCGTAATTTTTTTTGATTCCGCATACTCAATCACCTGCTTCCAGCAGTCGATGCAGTTCTGCTCAGCCGTTTTGTTATCCATGCCATCGACACGCATTCCCGTGAAAGTGATCACGCTGGGACTTTCAAACTCAGCGGCAATGTCGATGGATTTTTTTAGCTTCTCGATGCATTCCTGATGATTGGCAGGGTCGACCGGCCCTTTGGCAAATCCATGACTGCTGACGAGTGCGATCTTCAGGCCTTTCGCCCTGGCTTCTGGGTAAAACTTTGGGTCAACTCCTTCGATGGCCTCAACTCCAACGTCGACGCAATGCTGGATCAATTCCGGCACCGGCATTGGGTTGAAGCACCAGCCCATGACGGACTGATGAATTCTCTTCTTCGTGATTCGAAAGTCCGCCGGAACCTCGGGCAAAGATGGGCTGGCTTGTGATGCGCCGCCTGCGAAGCTCGTTGCTGCTGACAGCAGCGTGACCGATGCGGCTGTTGCCGAAGCCAATACGTGGCGGCGTGTCCATTTTTCCGGGGCAAATTCTGACGCATCTGACATAGGACACGAACTCCATCCGTTGACGATGTAGGACTGTTGATTCAGGCGAGCGGGCCATCAGTGAATGAAGCATGCAGGCTGCAGCCCGCGATGTCAATTCGATGGCGGTTCTGGCG
>CAIJTV010001354.1:0-15459 GCA_903823635.1 uncultured Planctomycetaceae bacterium | reverse complement strand
GATCTGGCTGTCTTCTCTATTTTTCCTGATTGATCTTTCCTGGTCAGTTCGCTTAATGCTAAGCCGAAGGCGACCGGTGCCCGATTTCGCTTCCGTTTGCGGCTCGCTGCAAAAAGTCATGCCAGAATGCTTGATAAAATCCTCAGATAGTGGGCAACTGGCCGGAAAACGGAGGCGCTAGGATGGGGAACAAGCCCCAAATTGTTAACAAGCGGCGGGTTTGACAGCATCAAAAGACTCTCATGAATCACAAATCTCGCCAGAGAAAATGGTCTGTGGAGCTCGACAATTGGCTGTTCCTGGGAATCCGCGGACCGAAATGCCGGACACAGCATTGATTACGAGGTCCAAACTCGCTAGATTGCTCGACTTCTTTCCGCCCAAGGCCGATAAACGCTGGATGTTTTGTTGGTGAGAGGTTGGAAGTGCTGCAAAAGGCAGGCTTCACGTCTGCTCTTCCGTTTTTGAACACTTGATCAGTCCGCTTTTATCGGCGGCCCAAAGGATGACGGTTCCATGCTGGCGATTGGCAAAACATGGATGGCAAAGAAAGAGATTGTTGACGAAGCAGGCCGTGATTGGTTTGTCGTCGACGCGGATGGACACATTGTTGGACGTCTGGCAACTCAGATTGCAACCATTCTGATGGGTAAGCATAAGCCTACATACACGGCCCATGTTGATACCGGTGATTGCGTGATCGTCCTGAATTGCGAGCGAATTCGCTTCACAGGCAACGCCATGCAGCACAGCAAGATTCCTTACTTGACCACAAAGATGGCCAAGAAGAGCTATGATCGATTCACAGGTTATCCAGGCGGTCTGCGTCAGCGATCTGCTGTTGAAACCTGGGAAAAGCGACCAGATCAGCTCCTTAGCGAAGCTGTTCGTCGCATGTTGCCAAAGAATAAGCTGGGTCGTCAGATGCTGAAGAAGTTGCGTGTCTTCGTTGGTACCAACCACCCGCATCAGTCTCAGTTGCCAAAGCCATTCCCGGCCCACCTTTTGCCAGACCGAAAGATCAAAGGCTAAGACTGTCTTGCGGACGGTCTTGTGTTAGCAGATTCGGTTGGTCTTTGATTCACTTTTTCTCTGTGACGAGTTCTCATGAGTATGGATCCTTCAGTTTCTTCGGATTCCGTTGTCGACGCGCCGGAAGTTCCCTCATCACAGCTTCCTGAACTGACAATTGGTTCCGGTGCTGCAGGTACTGCTGTTGTTGATCCAGCTTACCAGCCGACGATCCGCGGTAAAGTGGATCGGTTCGGCGTTGCCATGGGAACTGGTCGCCGTAAGACCTCAGTCGCTCGCGTTCGCATCAAAGAAGGGGCGGGCCAGTTCGTTGTGAACGGTCGTCCGATGGAAGAATATCTTCGTATTGAGCGAGACCGCGAAAGTGTGTTGGTTCCTCTGAATGTCGTTGGCAAAGTTGGCCAGGTCGACATTTCGGTTCGCGTTCAGGGTGGTGGCACGACCGGTCAGGCCGGGGCGATCATTCTGGGGATTGCTCGAGCACTTCAGGGCATGAACCCAGCTTGGCATCACCTTTTGGCCGACGCCGGACTTCTGACTCGCGACGACCGAATGGTCGAACGAAAGAAGTATGGACGCAAGAAAGCCCGCAAGAGCTTCCAGTTCTCCAAGCGATAATGCCACACGACTTTCTGTTCATCCGATTCGTTCTTCGAACGTCGGTTTGATATTCATCCCTGCCGGATCACTGTCCTGCAGGGATTTTTTTTGGACCGCTCACCAACGCGGCTTCGCAAAGCGAATCATGCAATGCAGGACGCCTATCAATCCCTGATCCTTCCGGACGTGCAGCAGATGCTGCAGGAAGAAGATTTGGCTGGTTTGGCTGCCTTCTGCAAAGTTGTGCATCCTGCCGCCGTCGCTGAGATTTTGGAAGAGCTGGATGATCCACAGATCTGGCTGATTCTGGATCAGGCTGAACTGCCGCTGCGAGTTGAGATCTTTGAATACATCTCGCTGCGCCGGCAAACAGTACTGGTCGAAACGCTGGATTCCACGCGTCTCTCGAATCTGCTGGAGTGGATGTCGGCCGATGATCGTGTCGACTTGCTTTCGGAAATGTCCGAGGGCCATCGCGAAGAAGTTCTGCGACTGATCGCCAAGGCCGAACGCAGCGATATTCGCAAGCTGCTGTCGTACGACGAAGACAGTGCCGGGTCGATTATGACCACGGAGTACGCGTCGCTGCCGGCCAATATTACTGTCCGCGACGCACTGGCTCAGTTGCGGCAGCAGGCCCCGAACAGTGAGACGATTTACTACGTCTACATTCTGAATGAAGAACGCCGACTGGAAGGCTTTATCTCGCTGCGAGAATTGATCCTGGCCAAACCAGAAACTCGCCTCTCCGACATCATGCAGCGCGACGTGATCAGGTTTCGAGTGAGCGAGCAGCGCGAAGTCGTGGCTCAGGAGTTGGCTCGCTACAACTTCATTGCGTTGCCGATCGTCGATGAGAATGATCGGCTTGTTGGCATCGTGACTCACGACGACGCTCTGGACGTCGTTCAGGAAGAGGCTACTGAGGACGCCTACCTGCAGGGTGCTGTTGCCCCGTTGCGAGACACCTACGAAGAAACTCCGTTCCTGACGATTTTATGGAAGCGTGGGATCTGGTTGCTGTTTCTGTCCATCGTGGCTCTCATGAACGCGCATGTGATTGACCATTATCGGCAATCCACGGGTGGTGGCGAACCCATAGCGCTGGGGCTCAGCGGATTGACGACTTTGATCCTTCTCTTTTTGCCGCTCGTCATGGCGAGCGGAGGAAATGCGGGTTCACAATCAGCGACATTGTTTATCCGGATGTTTGCGCTGCAGCCCACTGACACGAAGGGTACTCCCGACGATTCGATCAGCCGAGCGTTGATCCTGCGTGAGTTTTTGATCGGCTTATGTCTGGGAGTCGCACTCGCGTCGTTGGACTTCGGTGTGGCCTGGTTGTGGTTCGGTAGAACGGTGAATGAATCGGCCGCGATCGCAACCACCGTGATTGCGGTCGTGATTCTGGGAACATCGGCCGGAACACTGTTGCCTCTGATGCTGCGGCGACTCGGTATGGATCCGGCGATTATGTCGAATCCGCTAATCGCGGCGATGGTCGATGTGCTTGCGGTAGTAATCTTCTACGAGATTGCTTCGTTGTTTCTAAGCTAATAACAGCATGGCCGTTGACTCATGGGTAATCCCGAAACTCCTGAGCAGGTTATTTGTTTAGTCGCTCCCGACCCCGCGTCGGGGGTTTAAAGGCTCTTGCACCATCAGTAACGAAATGAGCGGGCATTGGTGCCAAAGTCAGCAGGCCCCAGAGGCAGGCAGACTGTTGATTTAATCGTTTAACGGCAAGCCGCAGGCGTCTTCGCCTGATTTCGCCTACGGCTCGCCGTTAAACGAAAACGCTCAATACGCGAATAAGTCAACAGCCTACAGGCTCAGGGGGGGCGGGGGATCGAGTCATCAGCATCGTTCGCGATGCGTCGTTTCTTCAAAGAATCAAAAGGACTATTGGGGAAATCTATGGGTGAATTCTCTCATTTTACCGCTGACGGCGCAAGCCGAATGGTGGACGTTGGTGACAAGGCTGTGACGCGGCGAATGGCTCGGGCGGAAGGATTCGTGTTAATGCAGCCCGAGACACTGCGGTCTTTACAGGAGCGGAAATTTTCCAAGGGAGATGTTCTGGAAGTGGCTCGACTGGCTGGAATTATGGCCACCAAGCGGACTTCAGACCTGATTCCTTTGTGTCATGTATTGCCCCTCGAGAAGGTCAACGTCGAGTTTTCCTTATCGGGGACTGAGGTTCGCGTGGAAGCGAGTGTTTCCACAGAATCTAAAACCGGTGTTGAGATGGAAGCTCTGACAGCGGTGAGTGTTGCGTGTCTCACAATTTACGACATGTGCAAGTCGGTTGACCGGGAGATGGAAATCAACACGATTCGTCTGTTGGAGAAGTCCGGCGGCCGTTCGGGACATTTCCTCCGTGATCCATCCAGTGAAGTTCCCTACTAAGACCACGTGACAAAATCGAGTCTGGCTCCCTTCAGGGTCCCATGGATGTGGGCAACCAACAACGGAAAGGTGCCTGTCCCGATTTTATCAGTGGTTTAAGAGTCCCTTAGAAAAGACGAATGTGTCATGTCCACGGTTGTGTCCAGCCGCGACGAACTGAAACAGCAGATTCAGCATTTGCTTGCTGAGGACCTGCTGGCTGTCAACGCGCTGCTGGAACGACAGTTTCGTAATCCGAATATGTTCGTGCAGGATGTGGCTCAGCACGTGGGGCGTTTTCAGGGGAAGCGGATCCGCCCGATTTTGACATTGCTCAGCGCACGACTTTATAGCCTGTCGCAGTCTTCACGAGAGAATGCTTACCGACTTGCTGCAGTCGCTGAGATGATCCATACGGCGACGCTTGTTCACGATGATGTGATTGATGATGCCGATCTGCGTCGGCATGTGTCCACAGTTCATCGTCGTTGGAACACGGAGACCAGTGTTCTCTTCGGTGACTACCTTTTCTCTAAAGCGTTTCACCTCGCTGCAACAACGGGTGATGCGGAGGCATGTCGGTTGATCGGTCGAGCCACTGACCGCACGTGCGAAGGCGAGCTGAATCAGATTGCGGCACGCCTTGAACAGTCGACGTCGGAGCCCGATTATTTTCGAGTCATCAGCGGAAAGACCGGACAGTTGTTTGCTGTCAGTTGTCTGCTGGGTGCCCGCGCCGCTGGAGCGAGGGTGTCAGAGCAATCGCGGTTGAAGATTTTCGGTAACCGGATCGGTCTGGCATTTCAGATTGCGGATGATGTTCTGGATCTAACGGAGTCTGCCGAGTCGACAGGCAAAGATGCGGCCAATGATCTGTGCAATCACCGGATGACACTGCCTCTGCTGAGAGCCTTAAAGCTTGCTTCCGAGACTGATCGAAAGCGGTTGAGTGAGTTGCTGTTTTCAACTGAAGCGGCCGATCATCAGCGACTGCGCGAGGAACCCCTGGTTCGTCAGGGGATCGAGTCAGCTCAGGCCAGTGCCGAGCTGCTGATTGCTCGAGCTATCCGCTGTCTGCGTCCTCTGCCCAACTGCCCTGCCCGCCATGCACTCGAAGCGATCGCAAGATTCGCGATCCATCGCTCGACGTGAGTTCTTCCCTCCGTGGCATTGGCCTCAGCCAACATTCCGCCCCATTATCGAGGCAATGATCTCGCCTGGCAGGTGATTTGATCGCCCGGCACGTCTTTTCGCGAATCCGCCTGTTGTGACCGAATAAAGGATACTGGCAGACCACCCGCCGGGTGAAGCCCACCAAGCCATCAAGTTTATTACTCAGCAGCCGGAGAAAGTTTGATAGACTGTAGCGGCTGGAATACCTTCCTCACATCATTTCGCTGTTGGAACTGGAGGAGAAGTCGCGTGCCCACCTATGTTTATGGTGTTATTCTGTCCGATGATGATGATGAAGCCATCGGTGAAACGTTTGAAGTGGAACAAGGGATCAAGGATCCTGCGCTGACGAAGCATCCGGTCACGGGTGAGCCGGTTCGACGTTTGATGTGTGCTCCGTTTGTGGCGGGAACGTGGTCTCCGATGAAAATGAAACGCAGCATCAGCGACAAAAATCTTGAGAAAAAGGGATTCACGAAATACGTTAAGAATCGCGATGGTCAGTATGAGCGAAAGACCGGAAAGGGTCCCGACATTCTGACCAGCCCGCCTCAGTAAGATTTCTGCAGGATGCTCCTGCCTGTTTCGTCGCACTCAAAGTGCCATAGACTGACTGATCCATGTCGAACGAATTCTGGAATCTGCTCAAAAGCCAGCCCGGCGTTGGCATCCTGATTGTCGACATTGATGGCTTGGTTTTGTTCTGCAACAAGCAGGCGAAGCAGATCTACTACGGAGATAACTTCAATCCCGTCGGCAAAACGATCGAAGAGATCGAAGGCCCGGTCTTTGCCGCAGAACGAATGCCCGTCATTCGCCAGGTGATAGAGACTCGCCAGCCCGTGATGTTGCGACATATTCGAGGCGGACGCTGGACGGAAGCCATGATCTGGCCGATGGAAGCGGTGGATGAAAAGAAGCCAAGGATTATTTCAGTGACCCGTCAGGGTGTCGACGTTGTTGAACCTGGCGTCGACTTCCGCGTTATCGATTCAAACCTTGTCGATCTTGGGCCTCTCGATTCTCTGACTCCGCGTGAGCTGGAAGTTCTTACCCTCGTCGGGCATGGTTCGCCGATTAAGGCCATCGCGAAAGAACTGGGCGTTGCTCAGAGAACGGTCGAACGTTACAGGTCTGATATCTCCCGAAAACTCGGAGTGACATCCATCGCAGAGATCGCGCGACTTGTGCAGTTGGCTGGCCTTGAGATTCCTCACGCAGACATGCCACGGCTCAATCGCTGGCACGGCAAGCCCGAATAGAGTGCCGATCAGAGTTGCGTCACTTTGCTTTTTGTTTTTCGGTGCTCCAGCGAGTTTCCCAATCCGGCAGTGACGTTCGTGCGGATTTGAGATAAGTGCCGATTGCATCTGCAATTTCCGGGTGCAGTGCGGCAACATTGTTTTTCTCCGCGACATCTGTTTGTTGGTCGTAAAGTACGACGGGCGCGTTTTCGCTGCCGGAACGAATACCTTTCCAGCGACCTTGATAGAGTGCGGCCTGTTTGAAGCCGCCCTCATGAAACTCCCAATAGAGAAATTCGTGCTGCTTCTGATTGCCGGAGCCCAGCAGCGTTGGAACGAAGCTGACACCGTCCAGATTCCGGGGAGCATCACCGCCGGAAAGTTCTGCGGCAGTCGAAAGCCAGTCGGCGAAATAGCCAACATGGTCTGACTCACCATGCTTCACTTTGCCAGGCCACCAGGCAATAAACGGGACTCGAATACCACCATCCGTCAAACTCCGCTTCGTGCCTGAGAATGGCCCAGAGGGATTGAACCGCTTCAGGTCGTGTTTGCTCTCGTTGTGTGGACCGTTATCACTGGTGAAAATGACGAGCGTGTTTTCGGCAATCCCCAGTTGCTTCAAATGATCCAGCATGCGACCGACATGTGCATCGAGTCTTGAGATCATCGCGGCCTGTCCTTTGTCCTGGTTCGGCCAGTCTTTGTCCGCATAAGGCCCATAGTCCGGCACGTGAGCACCATCGCCGAGAACTTTACTGCGCTCGTTGTTGGCGTGAGGAGTCACCATGCTCCAGTAAAGAAAGAACGGACGCTCTCGATTGTTGCTGACAAACTTCAGAGCTTCATCGGCAAACAGATCGTCCGCAAAATGGCGAGCTTCGGTCGCGTAGCCGGCGCCGTCTTCGCCGACATAGTTGACAACATTGTCGATGGGTTCTCGCGTTTCATTTCTCCAGAGATAGTCCGGGAAATGATTGTGAGCATGATGCTGACTCAGGTAACCATAGAATTCATCGAAGCCGTGTTTGCGAGGCAGACCGCTTTCGGCCGCGCCGACGTTTCCAAGTCCCCATTTCCCGATAAGAGCCGTTCTATATCCGGCTGACTTCAGCACATCCGCGACTGTAATGTCTCCGTCTTTGAGCGCCTGAGCGGCCGGATTGGTCTGGCCCGCGTTGCCTCGAACTCGCGTATGCCCGTGATGCAGCCCTGTCATCAGCACACTGCGCGAGGGAGCACAGACGGTGGCTCCGGCGTAGAAATGTGTGAAGCGAAGTCCTTCGGCCGCCATCTGGTCGAGATGCGGAGTTGTGATGACTCGTTGACCATAACAGCCAAGATCGCCGTAGCCGAGATCATCGGCCATGATAAAGATCAGGTTTGGACGATCGGCCGCGGAACAGGTCAGACTGACCAGGCAGGAAGCCACAACAAAACGCAACAGTGAAAGCATCCTCAAACCCTTTTTGAGACGCGCAGCAGATCTGAAACATCGGAGCGACGACGCTTATTCGACGTAAACAAACTCATTCATGCTCAGAATCGTCTGGCAAAGATCAACCACCGACTGAGACGCGGCATCAGTCCGGCTAGCGGCGGTATGTAGTTCCTGTTGTCGTTGCAGAAACTGTCGACTTGCTGCTAACTCTGCATCGACAGGAACGCGACCAAAGGCCAGTCGCCAGGCATCGTGAATGGCCTGATCGGGATTGTCCTGAGGCAACCGCTGTGCAAATGCCGTCGCGTAATCTCGCCCCTGCGGACTGTTCATAAACATCAAAGCCTGTGGCGCGATGGTGGTCACAGGCCGCTGGCCGATGCTCACCAAATGCTCGGGCCAGTCGAACAGCATCATCATCGGAATCAACTGGCTGCGTTTGATGAAGAAGTACACGCTGCGGCGAGTCATATTCTGGTCGAGCGTTCCCGGACCAAATTGACGGAGGTCCAGTCTTCCCGAAACAGCCAGCATCGAGTCGCGGATCGCTTCTGCTTCCAGCCGCTGCGGTGTTCGACGCCACAGCAGAATATTTTCGCGATCAATCGTCGCACGCTCTTCGTCATGGGCACCGGATTGCATGTACGTCTGGCTGGTCATAATTAGTTTATGCATGCGTTTCAGAGTCCAGCCGTTGGCGATCAGATCGGTTGCCAGCCACTCGAGCAATTCCGGATGAGATGGCCGTTCACCAGAGACTCCGAAATCGTTGGGCGTTGAAACCAGGCCACGGCCAAAGTGATGTTGCCACAAACGGTTCACCATCACACGAGCAGCGAGGCTTCCGGCACCGCGTTCGGCATCCGTCATCCAGTGAGCCAGGGAGGCTCGCTTGAATGTTGTTCGAGTCCAGCCTTCTGGCGGCTTCAATTCCCAGTCGTTGAGTTCTTTGCCGGCCGGAGCCAGCACTTGCAGAAATCCAGCAGCGACAACTTCCTGCTTTTGATGCACATCGCCACGTTTCAGCAAATGTGTTTCCGGATAGAAGTGCGGAAAGCCTCGATCATCCGCATGATGACTCATGTGAGGCAGACCTTCACTGGTCACCATGACTTTGGCTTTTTGCAGCCCCGGGCCCTTGAGCTCCAGTTCTCGCACAGCCTGAGTCAACGCGATTATTTCAGGGTCGGTCGTGGCGAACCACTCCAGCCCAGTCTTCCATTCGTCGGATGTTTCATCCATAGACTTACGCAGCGTTTCGAGAGCGTGCAGGACCTTTGCATCCGGACCAGTGCTGCCGACTTCCGGCGTCGGCTGAACTCGATCAGAAACCGACACGCGAAACCGTCCCAGTGTGTGGTTCGGGTTCGGATGATTCATGCTCAACGTGATCGTCCATCGCGCACCATCAGTAATGGAAACCGGAGCGTCGAAGTCGAAAACGGCCGCTTGATCTTTGCCGATACCGCCGGCGTCTACAGCCCAGCCGGACGTTGGGTTGTCATCAATTGAGGCCGCAACAGACAGATCGCCGGTGTTCTGTTGATGAGTCGCACGAGCCGCCACGAGCTTGATCGGTGCTGCAGACGAAGATGCGTCGGCGGACTTGTCTGCCGTCAGTGGAGTGGCCACAACCTGCAGATCACACACGACGAAGTTTCCGTTCCCGGCACGGCCTGGGCCTTTCTGCGGCAGTGAATCATGAGCCAGGGCCTCGAGCCGGATCGCACGAATTCCGGGCCGATGAGATTCGGCGACGATCGTGATGACTTCCTTTGCTGGAGTCGTTCCAGTGGCGAGGAAGGAAGAATCTCCCTGCGGCGCGAACGTCGTGCCGGCTGACGATTCAACATACACCACGTGAAGCGTCTCCCACGGACCTTGCGGTTCACCAGATGGCGCTGTCTTCAGCCATTCGCGAAACTTTGCGGGCAACTTAGTCGTCTGGAATTCGGCGGCCGTCTGTTTCCGGGCCATGAATTGAGCATCGAATTTGCTCTGACGTTTCTTATTGGCTTCCGGGTCCAGATCGAGATCCGTCTCAGAACGAATCGCTCGCCCAAACGTTGCTGCCAGGCGGTAGTAGTCACGCGACGGAATCGGGTCGAATTTATGATCATGACAGCGCGCACATCCCACTGACAGCCCAAGAAACGAAACGCCCGTTGTCATCACCATGTCATCGAGTTCATCATACCGAGCTGATTCAAATTCGGCTTCGGTAAGCTGAGTGGGAAACGCACCGGCTCCCAGAAAACCAGTGGCCATCATTGCCAATGGGTTCTCCGGAGCCAGTTCATCACCGGCGAGCTGCCATTGCACAAACTTGTCGTAGGGCAGATCGTTGTTGAATGCCTGAATCAGAAAGTCACGATAGTGATACGCATTCGGTCGATCGTAATCTTGCTCATAGCCATGAGATTCCGCGAACCGAGCCACATCAATCCAGTGACGTGCCCAGCGTTCACCGTACTGCGGCGACTCCAGCAATCGATCGACCAGGTTCGGCCACGCTTCCGGATCAGGATCCTTGACGAACTGATCAACTTGTTCCGGAGTTGGCGGTAGTCCCAGAAGTCCAAAGTAAGCGCGGCGGATAAGGATTCTTCGATCAGCGACTGAGTTCGGAGTGAGCTTTTCTGTTTCCTGACGCGTGCGAATGAAGTGGTCGATGGGAGTTCGGCACCACGCCGCGTCAGCGGGAGTTGGTGCAGTGACTTTCTGCAGTGGGCGAAACGACCAGAATTCTCGATCGCTGTCCTTCACCTGCATCTCTGGTTTTGGTCCTGTCGCTTTCTCCGCCAGCGGCGAGTCGTAAGGCGCGCCGAGATTGATCCACTGGCGTATCTGCTCGATCTCTGCGTCGGAGAGTTTCGGAGCCTTGAATGGCATGTGTGGTTCGGCCGCATGGGTAATCAAGGCGACCAGATGACTGTCGTCAGCCGAGTCTGTCACGAAGCCACTGGCCAGCAGGACTTCGCGTGAGGAGAGATCAAAATCTCCCTTGGTGGATTTGCCTCCGTGACAATCCAGACAGTGTTTCGTTAACGTAGCTCTGACCGATGCCTTGAAAAGTGCGAGTCCCTTCTTCGCGCGTTCCGGATGATCGGGCGGAACGCTTTTCTGTTGTGGAGTACCCGGAGTCGGAGGCGATTTTAACTCGTCGCCCGTTGCAATACTCGTCAGGCAGATCAGAAGAAGACAGACTGCTGGCAGGCAGGACCGCATCGCAGAAACTCCTTGAGGCAGGAAAGTACCGTCAGCGCAAGGGACACTGGCGGAAGATCAGTGGAAGGGCCATCATACCGCTGGTATCAGCACAGGAACAGATACTTGCCGTATTCGCGGAGGAAAGTGGTCCCCTGACCGAAATTCGGAACTCTGATCTTCGCTGGTTTCTTTCTCTGGCCCTGCTCGTGACATCTTTCACAATCGATGTCTCATCTGAGCACCTTTTTTGGAGCGCCGCCGGACTTTAATCGTGACGTTCGCCCGATTCTGACTGACAAATGTTTTTCCTGTCACGGTCCGGACAGCAAACACAGGCACTCGGTTTTGGTTGCAGTTTACATGCGGTGACAGAGGTTGTTATCGGGAACTCGCGAGCGATGATTCTATGCTGATGCTGGCTAGCTTTTACCGGCCGGTTTCTTCAGCGTAGGCGTCTCGCATCCGTCGATGCGAGTCTTTGCAGTTGGCCCGTGGTGCGTGGTTCTCTGGTCGATTCTCCGCTCGCCACTGCGTCATGATGTGTATTGTCAGCGGTCCGTTTTATGCCCAACCTGCACCGCAAAAGGTTCATCCTGGCGGAGCGAGAGGGTTACATTGGTTAAGCACAGGTGCCAGACATCAGAGGCGTCTGTGTTCAATCCGTCGATTATCCAGCCGTCGATCGACCTTTCGGACGCCGAGCCGTTTTCAGTTCCCGGACAGTCCCTCAGCCGACTGCTGATGGCCATTGATGGGTGCCTGTTGCCCCATACGGACCAATTGCAGCCACCAACTCCACGCCGTCTGGAACTGGGCTGCCCATGCACTCATCAGGAATCCGATTCCCATCAAAGCGGCGAGCAGCGATACAATAAGAAGTGGCATGCGAAGCGGCAGATACCCTTGCGATGACGTGAAAATGCAGAATACGGAGAGAAAGAAATACCCCAATGCCATCGCGTGTTTCTGCATAACATTTGGCTCCGTTGCCGAACTGACGGCATGGTGTGATGATTTCTTATCCAGCATCGAACAGCCAGCCTGGAATCGTCGACGCGTTTATGTGTTGATGTTATTTCTGCCGTTCGTCAGTCGCAAGTCTGTCTGGTGAGAAGCCCAGTCGTAGGGTGTGTGAAACGCAGCGCAACACACCATTTTTCGATTGTCTCTGTACGGCGTTTGGGTTCAGCGGGGCGTGAGATTGCGGTGTGTTCCGCTGACGCTGCACACACCCTGCGAAGCTCTACAGCATCACGCGGTCGGTTTTTTCGGATTCGGCGATGCGGTTGCGAGCGTGGTCGGACCAGGGGCCGCGGGAGTCGTGTTGAAGATACTGTTTCCAGTAACTCACCGCTTCATCTGCGCGGTCAGTTTGTTCCAGCAACTGAGCGTAATGCAGAAGTGCGTCGGGGTTAGCGGGGTGGATTGAAATCGCGGTGATCAGCGATGTTTCGGCCAGTTCCAATTGGCCCTGTTCAGATTGCAGGCAACCCAACTGAGTCCACGCTTCGATGAAGTCCGGAGCCGCCTCAATCGCGCAGTAATAGCGTTCGATGGCCGCATCGATTCGACCGGCTCGATACAGCGCATCGGCCAGATGGAAATTCAGATCGGCCGGATCAGGGAACAATGTCGTCTGTTCATCGTCTGGTGACGACATTCCGGATCGGATCGAAGACATCTCTGAAGCCAGAAGACTCAGACCATTGCGAAATGAGTTAATCGCGGAATCAAACTCGGCTTCTTCCGTCAGTCGACAGCCTTCGTGAAACCATTCTTCTGCATTCCAGTCAGACATCTGCCGTTCTTCACGCTGCTGTCCGGATGAGAATGGCAATGACACGGGTTCATCGTCTTCCAGTAGGTCATCATCTTCTGCGTCGGACTCTATTGAGTCTGATAGTTTCGGTTGAAAAACTTCAAGCGACGGTTCGGCCGCATCGAAGTCCAGAAGTCGCTGACCAGTGCGAGGATTCAGTACACCTCGATCATCTCGCATCAGCACTTTCTCATCCTGCACCAGAAGGTTGAGCTGTGCAAGTGAGCGATCGGTGCCGGCAATTGTCAGGCTGAGTTCCGCGAGGCTTTTCTCGAGCGTCTGCGCTGAGACACCCTGTTCCAAGAGAGAAGCCAAACGGCGTGCGCTGGCGACTTCGCGGTAATCGAAGTATGGCAACCTGCCGATTCGCCGAACTGGTTTGATCAAACCCAGTCGAGCCCAGCGGCGAATCATACGAACGGGAATATCCAGCAAACGGCTGAGCATCGCCGGAGTATGTGCGCGGCGGATTTCTTCGCGATGGTCGTCCAAGCCGAGCAACTGCAACCAGTCGGATTCAGCGAGGATACGCACTTCCAGGCCATCGGCAATCATCTGCATGACCTGCTGCAGCTTCTGAGATGCACCGCCGTCATCTTCCAGAGGCCAGCCTTCTTCGCCGATCACCAGCATCGTTGTGGAGCCGCTGACCGAATGGGTTGCTCGACCACCGTATTGTTCGACCATGCTAATGGCGTCACGATGAGTCATGGAGGCCAAAGTCCCCGTCAACGCAACGGTCTCACCAGACAGCGGCAGAGAACTGACGGCTGTCGGCAGTGGCAAAGCGGATTCGGCAACGGCGGAGGCGTCGGCCGCTTGTTCATTGACGTGACCGTTTTCTTCACACGAATTGAATTCGGCATTGGGCGGTTCAGCGGACACTTTTGATTTCCGGTCGATCACCGGCCAGCTTTCGTATCGATCAAGGAATTCAGATGACTGAGGAAGTTTCGAACTTTGGAAACTCCCTCCGTTTTGCTCGAAGATACCGTCGAAAAAAGACGAAGGGTAGCAATCGGGCGATCTACTGCTATAAGAGAGTAAAGTCCTGAAAAGATCTGGCACAGTGGCTGAAATCGTGTGATTTTTCAGGCGTATCTGCGGTTGTCGCTTGAATGCCGCCGGAATTCAGATCTCATCTCCTGTCGTTTAATCCACCAAGCTATTGTTGAAGGTCCCGGGAATGTCCTCTCTGCAATCGTCCGATCCATCAATCTGGAATGCCATTGTCAACGAGCGTCGCCGTCAGGTCGAAGGTCTCGAACTGATCGCGTCTGAAAATTACACCAGTGCGGCCGTGATGGAAGCGGCTGGTACGGTCCTGACCAACAAATATGCAGAAGGTTATCCTGGCAAGCGTTATTACGGCGGCTGTGAAAACGTCGACGTGATCGAGAATATTGCTCGTGAGCGAGCCGCCGAACTTTTCGGCGCGGAACACGTAAACGTTCAGCCTCATGCAGGTTCTCAGGCCAACATGGCGGTCTACATGAGTGTGCTGAATGCCGGTGACACGATCCTGGCAATGGATCTGGCTCATGGCGGGCATTTGACTCACGGGATGCATCTGAACTTCAGCGGCAAGCTGTACAAAGTCTTCCATTACGGTGTTCGTCAAAACGATCACCGGATTGACTTTGATCAGGTGGCTTCTCTGGCCAAAGAACATAAGCCGCGGATGATCATCGCCGGAGCCAGCGCGTATCCTCGTGAGATCGATCATGGTAAGTTTGCCGAGATCGCTAAGTCTGTTGGCGCGATGTTGATGGTCGATATGGCTCACTACTCGGGGTTGGTTGCTGCTGGGGTTCACAACAGCCCGGTACCTCACGCGGACTTTGTGACATCAACGTCACACAAAACACTGCGAGGACCTCGTTCCGGTTTCATTCTTTGCCGCAAAGAACATGCAGCGAATGTGGATCGCAGTGTGTTCCCGGGAATTCAGGGTGGGCCTTTGATGCACATCGTTGCGGCGAAGGCTGTCTGCTTCGGAGAAGCTCTGCGACCTGAGTTTAAGGCGTATGGTCAGCAAATCGTCGACAACGCAAGAACTCTGGCTGAAACGCTGATGTCAGGCGGTCTGCGACTGGTTTCCGGCGGGACAGACAATCACCTGATGATGTGTGATGTCACGACGATTGGGCTGTCAGGAAAGATCGGTGAGCATGCTCTGGAAAAGGCCGGAATCACCGTCAACAAGAACATGATTCCTTACGATCAGCGGAAGCCAATGGATCCGAGCGGTGTTCGTATTGGAACAGCGGCCCTGACGACTCGCGGGATGAAGACCGACGAAATGAAGCGAGTTGGTACGTGGATTCTTGCCGCATTGAAGGGGCATGATAACGCGACAGAACTGGAACGAATTCGACTGGAGATCGCTGAGTTTGCTCAAGCGTATCCGGTACCAGGCATCGTGTTGTAACATTGCGAAGAGTCGCGGATTGACCACAGAGGTCACAGGGTTACACAGAGTTGGATCGCAGAGTGAATTCAGATTAGATCGCAGAGTGAATTCAGATTAGATCGCAGAGTGAATTCAGATT
>CAIJTV010001353.1:0-1717 GCA_903823635.1 uncultured Planctomycetaceae bacterium | reverse complement strand
TCTCCAATACAGGTACCGACGGTAAGTATGTGATCGTCGACGCAGTCCAACTTCTTCCAGCAGATTAAGGGAATTGAATTTCGTTTTTGATCTGAGGTTGAGGCGCAGCGGAGTTCTTGTCGGTGGTAAGATGAGATTTCGTCGTCCTTGTGGGACTTACGGATTTTCTCTTTGAGGGACCTGGCAAGATGTCTTCTGAAGACTTTCTGCTCACCGTTCGCCGTTACTTCTGTTTGGCCCTGTTCGCTTGTATCGGAACGAGCAGCCTGATGGGCTGTGGGGCCTCTGATGCTGTCGCACCGGCTCCGATGATTCCGGAAGTGACAGTCTCCGTTCCTGCAAGTCGCGAACTGGTGGACTACGAATACTTCACAGGGCGAATCGAGCCGAAAGAGAAAATTGAGCTGCGTGCCAGAACCAGCGGACACCTGGTCAAACTCCATTTTCAGCCCGGAACAGAAGTCCAGAAAGACGACCTGCTCGTCGAGATCGATCCGCAACCGTTTGAAACCGATCTGGCTAGTGCAACGGCGGATCTGGCCCAGGCAGAGGCTCGTCACACGAAGCTTCAGGGCTCACTGAAGCGAATCGAAGCAGCTCGAGCCAAAGGGGCCTCGACGGAAGAAGAACTTCAAACAGCAATCGGTGATGCAGCCGAGGCGGCTGCGGCCGTTGATGTGGCCAAGGCAGCGAAGAAGACGGCTGAGATCAATCTTGGTTACTGTCAGTTGAAGGCGCCAATCTCCGGAAAGATCGGCGATCGCATGATGGACGAAGGCAATCTCGTCACCGGCGGGCCGTCTGGAGCTTTCAATTCGACACTGCTGACAACAATCGTCGCCGTTGATCCGGTTACGGTCTTGTTTGATATGGATGAAAATACTCTGGTGCGGCTGCAACAGGCGATTCGCGATGGCAAGCTGGAAGTGCCGGCAGAGAACTCGATCTCTGTCGAACTCGGACTGCCCATCCATCAAAACCAGTATCCATTGAAAGGCGTCGTTCGCTTCATCAACAATCAGGTGGATTCACGCACCGGAACAATATTGATCAAAGCGGATGTGCCAAACCCTAAACCCGAAACGGGAGGGCGAGTTCTGACGGCCGGTATGTTCACACGAATCCGAATCCCAATCGGCAAACCACGTTCAGCGATGTTGGTTCCAGAGGCGGCTCTGGGCTCTGATCAGGGAAGTCGGTTTCTGTTTGTCGTGAACAAAGACAAAAAGGCCGTTCGTCTCAATGCCGAAGTGGGACTGCTTGACGGTGACATGCGTGAGATTGTGTCAGTCAAGGCATCCGGCGAATCTGAATCTCGACCACTTCAGGCCGACGAACAGATCGTCGTGCGAGGAATCCAGCGAGTTCGCTCTGGCATCGAAGTCGCCGCCAAAGCCACTGATCAGTAAATCCAATTCGTTTAATGGCAAGCCGCAGGCGACTGCAATCGCGGGGATCCGAAACGTGACTGGATCGCCTGTAATAGGACGCCGCTTCCCGGACCATCAATTCTTGCTCGAGGTCTGACGTGTCAGCTCTATCGAAATTCTTTATCGATCGACCAATCTTTGCCGCAGTGCTTTCGGTTGTCATCGTGATTGCCGGAGCCATCGCTGTCACCACGTTGCCCATTGCGCAGTATCCGGAAATCGCTCCGCCAACAGTACAGGTCACTTGCGCCTATCCAGGTGCAAACGCAAGTGTTGTTGCAGACACG